>NZ_JAMYOA010000027.1:0-55044 GCF_040319515.1 Mesorhizobium sp. M0909 | reverse complement strand
ATGGCCCCACTGTGGGCCGCCGAGGAGGCCGTACGCGGCCAGGACCCGGCAGTACGGATAACTGCGCGTCAGGAGAAATCCGCCGTCATCGTTGCCGCTCTCTTTGCGCTGTGGGAAAAGGAGCTGCCCAAGCTGTCGGGAAAATCGAAACCGGCCGAGGCGATCCGCTATGCACTCGGCCGGCGTGCCGCGCTGGAGCGCTTCCTCACTGACGGCCGGATCGAAATCGACTCCAACACCGTCGAGCGCGCCATCCGGCCGCAGACAATTACCCGAAAGAACAGCCTCTTCGCGGGCAGCGACGGCGGCGGACGGACATGGGCCACCATCGCCACCCTGCTGACCACCGCCAAGATGAATCAGGTCGATCCGCACGCCTGGCTCACCCTGACCCTCGAGCGCATTGCCAATGGCTGGCCAAACAGCAATATCGACGCCCTCATGCCATGGAATTACCAGCGCTGAACGGCCTCAGCTGCCCGCTTACTGTCCACTTCGGCCTTGGTGAGGTGGTACGTCACCTCAATCTGCATCCGTTTAATGCGAATCGTCAGCACGCGTTGGGCAACGCCGAAGAACGCCGGGTCGGCGGCAAGCGACGTCGGAAGAAAGATCGGATCGCGGCCAAGCGGGCGTTGCGCGTGGTGACGGAATTGTTCCGCTTCTCCTCGAGTTCGTCGAGAAAAGCGAAAACAAGGTCTCGATCAAGCTCTTCGAGCGTCAACGCCGCCGGCTTCTTCCGCAACCGGGCGGCGGCAAAAGGATCAGCATGCGCAAGGCGTCGCGATAGCTGGCCACGGTCGCGGGAGTCGCGTTCCGCTGCTTGGTCAGGCGCCGGCGGAAATAGGACTCCAGGAGCGGCGCTACGAGCAGGTGTGCGGTGTTCGCTCGTGCTGCGCCTCCATCGAGGGCGGCACGCTCAGGTAGTAGGCCGTGTCGGTGTAACTGGCGTGGCCGAGATATGTGGCCAGCGCCTGAACGTCTGCGCGCTGTTGGTGCCAGAGGCTGAGGCGGGTCACGGCAAACCGGTGATCGTGCGGCCTTAAACGGCTTACCGCCATCAAAGTCGGCGAGTTTACGGACCTCGGCAAAGCCATTTTGCAGGCCGGTCGCCGAGAGGCGGTTGCCCCGGGAACTGAGGACGAATCCCTGATCCTTGGGTATGGGCGCTTCATTTCGGAATCGGGGGCGGGCTTCATCGGAATAGGCACACCACAGCGTTGGAGAAATTGAGATCTCGTCGGATTGTTCACTCCTAGCCATGACCTTCTCTCTTTTGTCGTCATCGCCCGGTCCGGTCAGTTCGATATGGTGGTGTTCTTCGGAGGGCGTGGAGGGCAGCGAACGGTCCCGCGCCACGCCGCTGATCTGGCGGCCCATCAGTTGGCCAGCTGCGACTCGCGCGCGGTGTGCGCAGCAAAATATCTCGCGATTGCACCGATGACCCGAGTTGTCGCCTTTCCATCGCCGTAGGCGTCCACGGGCTGGGCCATCCGTGAATATTCGTCCGGATCGCGCAGCAGCCGGGTCGCTTCACTCACGATGCGGGCGGTGCTGCGGCCCACAAGGCGCGCCGTGCCAGCTTCGACAGCCTCCGGCCGCTCGGTGATTTCTCTTAAAACGAGCGTCGGTTTGCCGAGTGAAGGGCCTTCTTCCTCTGCGCCGCTGCTGTCCGAGATGATGATGTCCGCGCGCAGCATAAGGCTGCAGAAGTTGCGGTACGGCAGAGGATCCACCACCGTAATATTCGCCTGGTTGCTTAAATAGGGCAAAATGACTTCGCGCACTGCCGGGTTCTGGTGCAATGGGATGATGACACGCACGTTCTCCTGACATGATAGCTGCACAAGAGCTCTTGCGATCTCGTGCATCGGTGCGCCCCACGATTCACGCCGATGTGCTGAGGCGACCACGATCCGCCGCGTTTCGTTCTTCAGGTCGGCAAGCGCTGGCTCGGCGAAGGCGGGAGCATTTTCGGCCGCCCAGTGAAGGGCGTCGACGACCGTGTTCCCGGTGACCGTGATACGATCCTCAGCGGCACCTTCGCGGAGAAGATTCTCGCTGCTACGAATCGTCGGCGCCAGGTGGAGATCCGTTATCTGGGCGACCAGGCGCCGATTGGCCTCCTCTGGATATGGCGATGCAATGTTGCCGCTACGCAAGCCCGCCTCGATATGGATGATGGGGATACGGTGCTGGAAGGCGGCCAGGGCTCCTGCCAGGGTGCTCGCGGTATCGCCATGAACGACTACCGCGTCGATCCCCCATTGTTCTATTTGCCCGGAGAGCCTTTCCAGTATTCGATATGTGACCTGCGACAAGGTCTGGCGAGGTTGCATGACGCTTAGTTCGATGTCGGGTCGAATACCGAATTCCGCTAAAGCGATATCCAGCATCTCGCGATGCTGCCCCGTGGAAACAACGAGGGGCTCGAACCTGCGGTCGAGCTTCATCGCGTTAATTACTGTGGCGCATTTAATCGCCTCAGGACGAGTACCGAAAATGAATGCCACCTTGGGCATGATCGTCTCTCCAAATAAATGTGAGCGCGCTCTCTGCTAGTGTCTTGCGTGGCCTGGGGGCGTCGGAGACCGCAGTCGCCAAGGAATCGCATAAGGGGCCATAGGCGCCATCATCAGGGCCGAAGCGAACCACGTCTTGTCCATTCACAGCGGACGACGAGGATGTACCCTTGCCATAGTACGCGATTTGACGCGGATCGCCTTCCTCCATCGCGACTGACCCCGGCATCAATGATGGCGGCAATTGCTGCCGCCACTCCTCAACGAGGAGGCACAAAACTCGTGCCACATTGGCTGATCGAGCTAAAAAACAATTTGTGATTGCTTACAGCTACTTAGCAAACAGAAAAAAGTTCGCCCAACCGAACTTCGTGTCACGGGCCCGACAAAGCCGACACACGACGCAGTCTTAGCGACGAAGAGCAAATCGCTGCGTCGGACAAGCTGGCCGGCTTTGCCAAATGCGGGTCGGCTTTCGACCGGCGCCGGGAGCAATCCTGCAATCGACTTGTCGCATCGCAGGAAACAATGGCTTCCCGGTTGGTCATGCGTCGATGACGATGCGATCAGCACGGTCATGGCGTGCCAACGCTCTTACGCTTGGCGGCCGGCAAATCCCGGGATTCACTGAACCAGAACTCGACGGTGTCGCCGACGCTGTCGATGGCGCGATAGAGGTCCATCCCGCCAGCGGACCTTGATGTAGTTCTCGTCCGCATGCCATTTGCCGGTCACGAGGCGCTTGCGCCGGTTAAAGCGTTCCATCAGCAGCGGCGCGAAATGAACGACCCAGCGATGGATCGTTGAATGATCGACACTAATGCCACGCTCCGCCATCATTTCTCGAAGATCAGCGTAGGCTCAGTCCGTAGGCCAGATGCGAGCGAATGCAAAGCAAGATCACAGATTGGTCGAAATGGCGGCCTTCGAATATCTCAACTCTCCGAGGAACACCGGAGCCCAATGCGCTTGGTTACCAAAAACTTTGCAACACATCCTCGGGAAGTCGCCGGACGGTGGCGCCGATGTCGCGAACCCGACAAAAGTGTCGCGGCCATTCCAGCGGGCGCGCGTGTTTCACTCTTGTTGAGTAAGGAGCACCGCATTCGGCACGTGGCACGCTGATTGCGGGGATTATGAGCAGGGGCCGTCGCGAAAACCGGTCGTAGCGGTCCCCTGTCCAATACATTGGAGGTCGAGCTATGTTGTCCCACTTCGAAAACCAGTCAATAAACCAAGAGGTCGCTAGGCTCAATCTCCCGAACTCTCGGATAAAGCACTTCGCGCCGGCTAGTTACGCACAAGCCGGAGAAGACGTTATTGTCGAAGGAATTCTGGCTGCAAAACTCTACAAGAGTCAAAGATCTTGGGCCAGTGTGTTTTATGTCGAGATCGGCGCTAATCACCCCATCTCGACCTCAAATACCTTTCTTATGTACCAACGGGGCGCGCGAGGTGTTCTGGTTGAACCCAATCCTGAATTGGAAGCGCTGATCAGGACTGCTCGCCCGGAAGACGTTCTCGTTCGATCCGTTGTCTTGCCCGCTCCGCAAGCGTCTGCGACGCTCTTCATCGGAAACGCCCATGAGCTTTCGTCGGTGGATAAAGCACACGTTGAAAGTTTCGGGGACTTCGACGGTATAGGAGGTATCCGAGAACATATCGAGGTGAGCGCGATCGGTATCAATGAACTACTGGCCCCTTATGCCAATAAGATCGATTTCTTATCGATCGATTGCGAAGGACTGGATCACGATCTCGTCAAGGCCATTGACTACGAGTGCATCAGACCTGCTGTCATCCAATGCGAGCCAAACGAGCATTATCTAAAGGGCAATAGGGATCGGATCATCAATGTAATGGAATGCAGATCATACCGGCTTGCTGCAATGACTGACATCAACGTCGTCTTCGAGCGATTGACTTGATGCAGCGGCCCAAATCGAACGCGTCATTGAACGTACACCAAGTCTGCCAACATCCGTCCTCGGGTGCCGCGTGGCAGTCAGATGAAGCGCATATCGCCGCATGTAGCGTAAGCGGGAGCTGAGGCCATTCAGCGCTGGGAATTCCATGGCATGAGGGCGTCGATACCGCTGTTTGGCCATGCATTGGGATCGGCCACTATTCTTATCGAGCCGGTGGCCTGCACTTCAGCGTCGGGTTGGGAGAGGGGTCGGGTCGAGAACCAGGTCAGGCTGGGCCCGAGCGCTTTTTCACCCCAAGGCTGCGCTTCAAGAACCTGGAGGAACTCAACGCCTTGCTGCTGGAGACGGCCTCAGCTCCATGTCCCGCGAGCGCAGGCCCTGAACGCGCCGAAGACGTATTTCATAGGCTCAGGATAGGCCCTGTGAAACTTCGTCTCGTCCGCATCGAGACAACGGTCAATGCGTCCCATGGCGCAATCAACACAGCAGGGCATAAGGGTCGGAACTTCATAGGCCAGTCCACTCTTGGAGAACGGAGCAAAATTAATCCGCATGTGCGCGCGATGCCGAAAAAGGGTCGCGCGAGCCCCGCACCAAGCCCTGTCGGTCCGAATCGGGGTAGCCCTGTTGCAATCTGTTTGTCCTGAAGGAGAACGACATGACGTTCCGTTCATTGGATGACCGCATCCACGTCCGCCGCATCGAAGCCGACGAGAAGACGGCCAGCGGCATCACCATTCCCGACATCGCGAAGGAAAAGCTGCAGGAGGGCGAAGTGATCGCCGCCGGTCCTGACGCACGCAATGAAACCGGCCAGCCTAAGCCGCTGAACCTCGAGGTCGGCGACCGCCGTAAATCGATGCTGGAGGATATCGCGATCCTGACTGGCGGCACCGCCATGAGCGAGGATCTCGGTATCAAGCTAGAGAATGTCGCGCTGGACATGCTCGGCCGCGCCAGGCGGGTGACAGTCGAGAAGGAGAACACCACGATCGTCGACGGCGCCGGCAAGAAGGAGCAGATCCAGAGGCGTGTCACCCAGATCAAGACGCAGATCGAGGAGACCACCTCCGACTGGATCGCGAGAAGCTGCAGGAGCGGCTGGCCGAGCTCGCCGGGGTGTCGCCGTCATCCGCGTCGGCGGCTCGACGGAGGTCGAGGTCAAGGAACGCAAGGATTGGGTCGGCGACGCCATTCATGCCACCCGTGCCGCGGTCGAGGAGGGCATGCTGCCCGGCGGCGTGGCGCTGCTCAGAGCCGCCAAGGCACTCGAGGCGGTCGCCGCCTACAACGCCGACCAGAGATACGGCCCCGATATCGTGCGGCGCGCCATCGAAGCTCCCGCGCGCCAGATCGCGGAGAACAGCGGGGCAAACCGCTCCATCGTCATCGGCAAGCTGCGCGAGGCTGTACCTATGGCTCGGACGCCTAGACCGGCGAATTCGGCGATCTCTTCGGCCAAGGCGTGATCTCGGCTTAAGGAGACCGCATGGTTCAGCCCGGTAGAACTCCATTTCATATTCAGCTCGCGGATATCATTCGGTCTCAGATCGAGAGCGGGGTCTTCAATGCTGGGGATCAGCTCCCCACTCAGATGGAGTTGATGAAACAGCACGAACTCAGCAGCAATACGGTGCGACAGGCGGTGCTTGCCCTTGTCGGTGAAGGCTTGCTTTATCGACGCGCTGGCAAGGGGACGTTTGTTGCCAAGCGTCACATCGGCCGGGACCTGCTCACTTTTTCAGGATTTTCGGAAGAAGCGGTAGCGCGTGGCTTCCGGCCGGGTACCAGGCATATGACGGTCGACTGGCGTTCCGCTGACGCATTGGTTGCAGCCGCTCTCAACGTGCCGATCGACGAAAGCGTGCTGACCATTGAGCGCGTGCAAACGATCGACGGCGAAGTCGTCGCGGTTGAGACGGTTTCGTTTGTCGCGGCAATCGGACGCCAGATGGAAAAGCGCGACCTTGCCGACGCTTCTTTCACCGAGATTCTCGAGCGGCAGCTTGGTGTGGCTCTTGCGCGAGCCAGACAGGAGATAAGGGCCGGCACCGCGCGTACCAGACTGGCAAAAGCACTCGACGTGTCGAGCGGCACTGCGGTGCTGCAAATCGACCGTACCGCCTTCGACTCGAACGATCGGGTTATTTACTTTTCGTCCTCGTCCTACCGGGCGGATCGCTACATTTACACCGGCTGGATCGAACGAAAGAGCGCCTTGGTTACTCAACCACGCCAATTGATCGGCCGGAGCAGATGATGCCCAACTGCGAAGGGATGTGTTGCAAAGTTTTCAGCTAGCTAGTCATGTGAACCTAAAGTTCGCCACATAAGCGCCTTCAACGGCGATGCGCAGCCAGTTCTTGGGCCGGTAGGGCACGTTGTCGCGCGCATATGGCCGGGAGGAACCATCAGGCGCGACATAGGCGCGACAAAAGCCGAAGTGGCCCGTGTGGCGCGGCCACATCCAGTTATCCGTTTGGCCGCCGAAGTTGCCGATGCGGAGCGCGGGCGCATAGACGAGGCGCACGTCCTCAATTTCGAGCTTCTGGAGGAGATAGTAGAGGCGCCGCCATAATGGGCCCCTACGTCGCAACGGTGATTGGGCTGTCCTTCACATGCGGCGATCAGGGCCTTTTTGTTCGTGGCGAGCCGCTCATAGCGGGCAAACCCGTTCAGCTTGTCTGAGACGCTCTTGAGCATTTCGGCGGTCACATCCCGCATGTCCTCGATCACATAGATGCGGGCTGCCGGGCGCTGCTCGGCCTAAACACCTGACGGACGAGAGAATTTCGTCCGCGGACTTGGTCCATCGATAGGGCTTTGGGTTCTCATTGTGGCGCTCGATGAAGGTGCGAATATCGGCCTCGAGCTGGCTGGTTGAGGTATGCACGCCGCGTCGCAGCTGCTTTCGGGTCAGTTCAGCGAACCAGCGTTCGACCTGATTGATCCAGGATGCCGATGTGGGCGTGAAGTGGACATGGTAGTGAGGCCGGCGCGACAGAAACCTGACCAGCGCGGTTTTGTGGTATCCATGATGACGTGGACATCGAGATCGGGCGGCACGTTGGCGTCGATCTGCTTGAGGAAGTCCAGAAACTCGGTCGCCCTGTGCCGCTTGTAGCATTTGCCAATCACAAAGCCGGACGCCACATCGAGCGCCGCGAACAGCGAGGTGGTGCCGTGTCGGACATAGCTATGGGTCCGGCGCTCCGGCACGCCCGGCATCATCGGCAGGACCGGTTGCTCCCGATCGAGTGCCTGGATCTGGCTCTTCTCGTCGACGCTCAAAACCAGTGCCCTGTTGGGCGGTGACAGGTAGAGCCCGACGATGTCGCCAACCTTGTCGACGAACAGTGGATCGCTCGACAGCTTGAACTGGGTGAAGAATTGCCCGCGGCGCCAGGATGGACATTCTGCTGAATTTTACCTGCGGCGCTGTTTCATGGACGCGCTTGGGCACCCCATTTTCTATTGCCCGCCTCGGCTCATGCGGGGCGGGCTTCTTGGCCTTCTGGAGGATTTGCTCACCATGGTTCATAGTGGCGGCGCAACCGTCCGGTGAGCGCCTCACCTGAGGCTACATGGCGGCCGTGGAGATTGCCTCAGGAGCGGCGCCCAATCGGAAACCTTAGCACCTCCGCGTTTTGGCGTGGCTGCTTGAACTCTTCGACGGCAACCGCCTAATTAGCAGGTCCAAGGCTTGGCGTCCCCTTCGACTCATCGGGTCATCGCCACAAAGGTAGTCATACGCTCGATCTAAATGCACTCGGGCGGCGGAAAAATCGCTTGTCATAGGACCCTCTCTAACCACCCCATTGCCGTCTACGAGGTGAAGGTCGCGCAATCGTCAATATTTACAGACAAATTTGAATTAAATCGGGGATGATCGGGGAGTAGCTAGGCCGTCACCCACGGTGACTGAACCGGCCGACATCGGCGCCGAGGTCTCGGCATTCCTCGCGCGCCTGGAGGCCGTAGTCCCCTAACATGATGCCGCCGTCCAGCCCGCCGACGATCACTCGCTGGCGCTCGGTCGGATCATAAATGCCGAGCACCCCGTTCCGACACCACCTCTAACCGGCGTCATTCGATGCGGACGCGGAACCGGCCCGATTTTGCGGCGCAGAGCCAGAGGCGGCGAGGCGGCCGCCCAGGTCCCAGGCCGGTTGGCTCCAAATCGCGCTAGGTCGTGTAGATCAGGTTTGTACACACCACTTAGCTATACGCGGGGGGCGATAATGCCATCGAAGAACAAATGGCGCAGGTATTGGGTATCGATCCGTCGGAGCACCCAATCCCGCCCGCAACGCGGTTCGCAGCCATCTCGACCGATTGGTGGACTCCTGACTGCGGGATCTAAGGAGCTTTTCCTAGCCTATAGCTAAATGGAAAGACGCCCATCCCCTCGATTGAGCCAACCCAGACCCAACCTACTGGACTCCAGAGCGAAAAGAGCGCGTGCGGCTCGTGCGACTTGTGGGGAAAAGTAAATGGCGCCTCGGCATGACTGACTCCGACTGCCTGAGCGCCGGCTTTCAGTGCGCGCAAGGGGAGCGTTCCGGTGGCCAATGCTGCTGTTGGAACGGAGCAGGTGGGTTGTTCTAGCAACACGGTTGAGTGTCCGGGGTGCCAACAATGAACAAATGCGCAGGAACACTCGATCCGCGCCTTCTGCAGGCCTGCCTACAACCTGTGCAAGTGCACAGGTAGCGAAGGTGCGCGCATTCAAGCACGTTTGAGCGTCGGCGCAATTTCCATGCCGACCACCAACGGAGATATCTGCGATGACCAGCAACATGCGGCTAATGAAAGCGAGCGAGATTCCCGCCTTCGTGGCATCAGCACGATAGAGGCGGCAAACGCCTACGCTCCAGAGTTCATGGCGGACTTCAACGCGCGTTTTGGCAAAGAGCCCCGCAATCCGAAGAACATGCATCGGCCCCTCGCCGATCACGAACAGTTGGATGGCGCGATGTGCCATAAAGAGTTTCGCACCGTGTCTAAGGCGCTGACGCTGCGCTACGACAAGGTGCTGTTCATCCTCGATCCAACCGACTTGGCGAAGCGTCTTGCCGGCAAGAAGGTCGTTGTCTGCGACTATCCGGACGGCCGGCTCGAGGTAACTCATGATGGCATCGGCCTGCCCTACAGAACCTTCGACAAACTTCGCTCAGTGCACAGGACTGCAGTCGTCGAGAACAAACGTCTCGATGCGGCGCTGCTGATGGTTGCCGAGATGCAGGAAGCTCGGGAGCTGAAGCGTAGCCAGCACGCTCCGCGGCGAACCGGCCAGACAGACCATATGTTCGGCATCCCAGACGGGAGCGTGGGCAATGGCTATGTGAAGCGCGACCGCAAGCCTGGGCGTCGGCGGGACTTCATGAACGACCCGGCCGTCATTGCCAGACGGGAGGAAGCACTGGCGCGCATGGCGGCCGCTGTCGACCGTGTTGAAGTCACTACCCCGAACAAATTTGGTGCGGGTGATCCGGCAGATTCAGGCAGGGCCAGTGGCCGCCTGGACGATGTTCTCGCATTCCTGATGGAGAATTCGGGCAAGCTGCCGGAAGCCCCGCTGCCCTGATGAATTTTCGGCAAAGTGTAGGCAAGCGGACTGCCTGTGCAGCGCCAGTCCGCCGCGATCTGTCCAGCGGCGGGTCTCAAAGCTAAAGCCAAGGGAGCTTCACTGGAAGGCACCCGATCGGGCTGCGCAACCCCGACCAGCTGACGCCCGATCGGGCGCTCTCGTCGGTGCCAAGAAGGCGCGGCTTCACCGTCGGTGCGACATTTCTACTTTGCTAGGAACCGAAACGCCCTGCCCTACAAGTGTCGCATTTCTAATTTTCCAGCGCTGTCTCATCTCTAACTTGCTTTAACACCTGATCTGGCAAAATAGGAATGTCGCTCCTGCTTGTGCGTTGCCAGTCTCTCGCCTTCGAGAGCGGAGAGATTGCATCTTGACTGAAATCGCATTGAGGCCCTTGTCGAGGGTTATAGAGCGGCGGATGACGAGCGTTGCCGCCGCAAGCGTGGCTGGCGCGAGCAAGCGTAGGTCATCTCGTCAAAATCGAAGTGGAGGTCGATACGCTGATCCAGTTGGAGGAGGCACTTGGCTTCGCCCCCGACGCTATCCTGCTCGACAACATGTCGGTCGATGAGTTGCGCCACGCGGTGGCGATGGTTGCCGGGCGGGTGGTCACCGAAGCATGGCTGCGCAGATTGCTGCGACGGGCGTCGATCTGGTCTCCATCGGCTGGCTGACCCATAGCGCGCCGATCTTGGATATCGGACTTGATTATCGGGACTCATAATCGACTGATGGACGGCACCGGGCGGATAAGTTTTCCGGTCACCGTCAAGCGGCTAGCAGAGAAGCCGTAAAGGCCAGAAACCAAAGAACAGGATGGAAATGGACGCAACGATTTCGACGAAGACGATGCCGCCAGGTCAAGCACATGACTTGGCGCGAAATGCGCAAGAAAGGCTTTCGTGGCCAGATCGGCGTCGTCTCTGAATGGGCGCGGCGCAGACGCCTTGCTGAAAGGACCGATCAAAGCGCACTTGCCCGCACGCCTTCGGCACGAAGCATCGCCAGGCTCATGACGCTGGCGCGTGACGACCTGTCCAAATCGGACGCTGTACTGATCGGGGCAATCGAGAGCAATGTTCCTGACCTCGGTCATCGCGCGAACGCTGATCGACGACTTTCAGCAGATGATCCGATCAAAGGCGGCCGCAAAACTGGACACTCGGCTGGACGGCGCGAAGGCAAGCCTCGTCGGCTCCTTTGCAAACAGGGTCGAAAAGGACATCGCCGCAGTCCGCAACGCCATCATCTCTCCGTGGTCGAATGGCTAGACCGAAGGCCAGATCACCAAGCTCAAACTCATCAAGCGGCAAACGTACGGCCGCGCCAAGATTGATCTGCTCCAGGCGCGCCTTGTCGGTGCAACTTAGGCTGTGGCCGCAGCGAGAGTGCCGAATGAGGACCCCGTTTAAGGGGTGATTCTCGTCCAAACGGTTCGGATGGGCGGTCGTCCGCCAGCAACTTCTCCTTGCTAAGTAATCCGGCATCCTCGAAGGCCTCGCGCCAGTTCGAAGCGCATTCATATCCCCTCCGCAGCAGCACGCGCAAGCATCGTCACAAGCCCCGAGCCGCTTCGCGTTCGGCGCTGTCCAATTTCCGACAATGTCGGACACGCAACGTAGCAGGGTCAGATCTACCAGACTGCGTATAAATGGTTTTCTCATTTGGCACGGTACATGCACCATCATCCGCAAACACGTGCCCGACCAAAGAAGACGTCGCATGATCACCTCACCAAAACATACCGCCGCCGCGGAACAAATCACTTCGCCCCGAACCTTGCTTATCGTCCGTCCCGTCACCACAACCGGAGCCATCCGCTTCGTCTTCGACGGCGGCACCACGCAGGACTCGGCTGACAAGGAGGGACTGGCCAATTTGATGACCGGCCTGTTCGACGAGGGCGCCGGCGATCTCGACAGCGATGCCTTCCAGGTGACGGTTGACCATGCCGGGGCCGAGATGAGCTTCGACGCGCAGCGCGACGGCATTTATGACAGATGCGCATGCTGCCCGAACGGAAGGACGCCGCCTTCGATCTGCTCAGGCTCGCGCCTAACAGCCCCCGCTTCGACCAGGAGCCGGTCGACCGCATCCGCGCCAAGCGGCGCCGAATCTACGGCACGCATCCTTATTCGAGGCCGGACGAGGGGCACCAAGGAGAGCCTCGCCGGCATAACGCCGGTCGATCTAGGCGCCCTCCACAAGGCCGCTTTCGTCGGTGACGGGCTGCACGTAGCGGTCGTCGGCGATATTGATGCCAAAGGCCTGAGTGAAAGGCTCCACGACTCGGTCGGCGATTTGCCTCAGAAGCAGGCGATCGCGCCGGTGGCCGATGTCGCCCCGAGCTCGGCCGGCGTAATTGGTCGCCTACGACCCGCCGCAGACTTCGCTGCAGCTTGTTTTTCCCGGCATCGGACGCAGCGACTCGGAATTCTAAGCCGCACAGCTGATAAGCAAAATACTCAGAGGCTCGCCATTTACCTCACGTCTGTTCCAGGAAGTGCGCGAAAAGCGCGGCCTTGCTTACGGTATCCATTCCAGATTGAAAGACTACCAGCATTCCAATGCGCTTGTCGTGACCACGGCGACGCGCGCCGACAGGGCGGCCGAGACGCTCGGCGGATACGCCACGTGATCAGGGAGTTGGCGGAAACAGGGCCGACAGAGGCCGAGCTAAAAGCGAGCAAGAAATATCTGATCGGCACCTATGCTACCAACAATCTGGATTCCTCCAGTTCGATTGCAGCCACGCTTGTCGGGTCTTGGCACCGGCTACACCAGCGCCGCGCCGCCCACATCGATCGACCAAGTCGAGGCAGCGGCGAAGAAGCTGCTTTCGGCCGAACCCGCCATTATGGTGGTCGGCCCGCGCGTGGACGCCAAAGAATGGGCCCGGGCTCCAATTTCGCCATTCTTCTCCCCTTGTGAGGCTTTTCCTGGGAGAGATCGAGCCCAAAGGGAGATTCCGATGTCTGAAGCGAGTCAGGAAAAGTTGGACGCATTCTTGGGGAAAATGGTCGGCGATCTCGGTGCGATCGCTACGGGCGCGGGAGTCTTGCTGGGCGACAGACTCGGCCTGTTCAAGGCATTGCGCGAAGGCGGCAAGATGACGGCCGCCGAACTTTCGACACGCACCGGTACCCAGGAGCGCCTTGTAAGGGAATGGCTTTCCGGGCAGGCGGCGGCGGGCTACGTCGACTACGATGAAGCCAACGACCAGTTCTATCTCAACGCCGAGCAGGAGCTGGTGTTCGCCGATGAAAATAGCCCGGCCTTCATGGCTGGCGCATTCGAGTTCCTATCCGCGCTGTGGCTCGATGAAGAAAAGGTGAGGCAAGCGTTCCAGTCCGGCAAGGGCGTTGCATGGCACGATCATAGCGCGTGTCTGTTTCGCGGCACGGAGCGGTTCTTCCGTCCAGGCTATAATGCCAATCTGATCGACTCCTGGCTGCCGGCCCTGGAGGGCGTAGTCGAGAAGCTCGAACGCGGCGTGGAGGTCGCGGATGTCGGATGCGGTCATGGCGCATCGACGGTGCTCATGGCACGTGCTTTCCCCAATTCGCGCTTCGTCGGCTTCGATTATCACGCCCCTTCGATCGAGCGCGCCCGCAAGGCCGCCGAGGAAGCCGGCGTCGGCGCCAACACGCGCTTCGAGGTCGCGGCCGCCAAGACCTATCCCGGCACCTATGACCTCGTCGCTTTTTTCGATTGCCTTCACGACATGGGCGACCCGGCGGGCGCCGCCACCCATGTCCACGGGTCGCTCAAGCCGGATGGCACGTGGATGATCGTCGAGCCGTTCGCGCATAATCATCTAGCGGCGAACCTCAATCCCGTCGGACGCGTTTACTATGCCGCTTCCACGTTCGTGTGCACGCCCGCATCCCTGTCGCAGGAAGTCGGGCTCGGGCTTGGCGCCCAGGCCGGCGAGGCGAGGCTACGCAAGGTGGTGACCGGCGGCGGCTTCAAGCGATTCCGTCGCGCCACGGAGACGCCGTTCAACATGGTGCTGGAGGCCCGTCCCTAGCGCGGCCGTCGCTAGAAATTGCAGCTCATCGCTTTATGGTGAAGATCTCGTCAAAATCCGAACTCACAGTTATCGACAAATTTTCAGAGGCGTCACTCCCCTGACATCAGATTGGAGTTGTTAGAAGCCAACAGTAGTTGAAGGCACACGCAGCCAAGCTCGTCGCCTAGACTAGTTCGGTGCTCTCAGAGAAGCCAACTCCGAAGACCGTACTCCGCTCAAACGCGCAGTCTCTCCACCTGAACTTGGGCGACTTCGGCGGCGTCGGCGACAAACGCGAAAAGCGCCAGGAGCGGCACTGCGACCAATGGCGCTTTCATAAACCTCGAAGGCGCTTTCAATCCTGGCGATGCGTTCCGTCAGTGTCATCTGAATAGACTCATGCTAATCACAGCTTCACGACGCCTTGCGACGCAACGCCGTTTGGTATCGCAACCATTGGTGAATTTCGGCGGCGATGCGCTCGGTATGTGCGGTGACTTCGGGAATTCCCATCAATTCGCCGACGCTGCCGCGCGCCAGCGGTCCGCTGACGAAGATATTGTCGGTCGGGCGCCCGGATGCACCGACTGCACGGCCTTGCGGATCGGTCTCCAAGCCGAGACCAATCGGGTCAAGCCGGACCAAGCCCAACTGTCCGAGCTCGGCAATCGCCGTGTTGGTCCTGAAGAGATCGGCATGTGCCGGACCTGTCGTCACGATCACCCTATCGAAAGCCTCGACAACGAAGCTGCGTTCGCCACGCAGCCGCTGCGCAATGCGAATGCGCCCATCGACCACCTCGGCGTCGGCAATCGATGCCGCGCGATAGGCGAGCTTGCCCTCGGCAACGCGTCGATCGAGCACGTCCGCAACCTGCGGCGCGAGGCGGAAGCGATGCACGTCCCAGAGCGCACGAAGATTGCGCGCCACACGTCGCTGCTCGGCCAGCGGCAAGGCCTGCCAGATGGTTTGTCCCTGACGTCGGACGGCATCGAGCACCGGATGCCAGTCTTCGCCCCGACGCTTGGCATCAAGGATCGTTACCCGGATGCGCCTGAATAGTGCCGTTGCGCTGCGTGAAGGCAGGGTCGTGAAATCGCCAATTGGATCGGCCAGCATCGCGGCTTGGCCGCGCGAGCGATAGCCGTGGCGTGACAGCGCGACGATGTGGCCACGATGCCCCTTGCGGTCGAGCGTTGCAATCACGTCCGCCGACGTCAGCCCGGTGCCCACGACCAGGACACGGTCGTCGCGGCCGATCGCTTCCAGCCTCTCGAGATCATAGGGATTGGCCACCAGCCCGGCTGTGCCAGCCACGGACTTCAGGGGCATCGGCAAGGCCGGCGGCGGATGCGTCGTCGCAATCACCACGGCGTCGGCAGCGAGCGTCCCGCCATCAGCGAGGATCAGACGGTAGCCCTCGCCGGTGCGCTCGACCGATGCGACGGCCGACCTGACATGGCGGATCGTTTTGCTGAGTAGGAAGGGCCGGAGATGAGATTCCACATAGCGCCCGAAAACGCGACGCTGCGGGTAGAGTGCTCCGTAGGCGGCAATAGCCTCGGCATCGTCTACAATGGCTCTGGTCTGCTCCAGCCAGTCGGCAAAGTGGCTGTCCTGGCCGGAGATCAGCGTCATGCTTGACGCCGGCACATTGATACGATGCGCCGGATCGGCTGTGGAATAGGCCAGACCATAGCCGAGCCCCTCGCGGGGCTCGACGACCACGATATCGGATGCACCGGCCGGGAGCAGTCGCGCCAGATGAAACGCAGTCGCCGCACCTGAAAAGCCGCCGCCGACAATCGCTATGATCGGTGCGCTGGCGCTCAAGACTGACTCGCGCGCAGCGCCGACGGGCGATGGTCGCCGGCCACGGTTTCGCCGAAGGGGCCCATGTTGACGGCCGTCGGCCGCGTTGAGATCTCGTGATCGAGTGGCAACTGCGGCAACACAAGTTCGCCGAAGCGATAGGCTTCCTCCAGATGCGGGTAACCGGACAGGATGAATGTATCGATGCCTCTGCGCCGGTATTCATCGATCCGTGCCGCCACCGTAGCCGCATCGCCGACCAGAGCGGTGCCGGCGCCGCCACGCACCAGGCCGACACCGGCCCACAGGTTCGGGCTGATTTCCAGCTTGTCACGGCGGCCGCCATGCAACCGGCTCATACGCGACTGGCCAACCGAGTCCATGCGCGCGAACACCTTCTGCGCCTCGGCGATCGTCTTGTCGTCCAGACGGCTGATCAGCCGATCGGCATCGGCCCAGGCTTCGTCATTGGTTTCGCGAACGATGACATGCAGCCTGATGCCGAAACTCACCTGGCGTCCGGCCTTCTCGGCAAGGCCGCGCACATGGTCGACCTTTGCGGCGACGTCAGCCGGCGGTTCGCCCCAGGTCAGATATTTGTCGATCTGCTCGGCGGCGACCGCATTGGCCGCCTCCGACGAGCCACCGAAATAGAGCGGCGGATGCGGCGTCTGCACAGGCGGGAACAGCAGCCTTCCGTCCTCGATGCGGAAGTGCTTGCCTTCGAAGGCAACGGTCTCGCCGCTGAGCACCGCCTTGTAGATGTCGAGGAATTCCCGCGTCACCTCATAGCGCTCGTCATGGCTGAGGAAGATGCCGTCGCCCTTGTTCTCGACTGGGTCGCCACCGGTGACGACATTGATGAGCAGGCGCCCCCCGGAAATGCGATCGAGCGTCGAGGTCATCCGCGCGGCGAGCGTCGGCGATTGCAGGCCCGGCCGCACTGCAACGAGGAAGCGGAGCCGCTGCGTCAACGGCGCCAGCGCCGACGCCACGACCCAGCTGTCCTCGCAACTTCGGCCGGTCGGCAGCAGCGCGCCGTAGTAGCCGATGGCGTCGGCGGCCTTGGCGACCTGGGTCAGATAGGGCAGGTCGACCGCCCTGCCCCCCTCGGAGGTGCCGAGATAGCGGCTGTCGCCATGCGTCGGAAGAAACCACAGGACCTTGATCCTGTCGGGGATGGCAGTGCTCATGAATAGTCCTTTGTGACTTTACGGCGTTCTCGCTCAGCTCCAGGCGTGGAACGGCGGATTGACGTCGTTCAGGTAATAGTTGCCGAGGATCGCGTATTTCCAGCGCACCGGATCGTGCAGCGTGTGGGTGCGGGCGTTGCGCCAGTGACGGTCGAGGTTGTACTCGGCAAGCGTCGAGCGGGTTCCTGCGAGTTCGAATAGCTTGTTGGTGGCATTGATGGCGATCTCGGTGGTGAGGATCTTGGATTCCGCCACCGCGATCTGTGCTTCCGCGACACTCTTCTCATTGGGGCGGGCCACGGCGCGATCGACTGCAAGCCCGGCCTTGTCCAGAACCGCCTCCGCCGCATTGGCCCGCAGGCGGAGGTCACCGACGGCCTGGATCGTATAGGGATCTTGCCAGGCATGATCGACGCCGCTGTCGATCCACGCGCGCGACTTGGTGCGCACGAAGTTGATGGTTTCGTCGATCGCCGCCTTGGCGATGCCGAGATCGACCGCGGCCTGGATTATCTGGAAGATGGCGCCGTCGGCCGTCGGCCGGTCATAGCCCTTGTAGCCCGGGACGAGATGCGTCTTCGGAACCTTCACATTGTCGAGCAGAACGGTGCCGGACAGTGTCGTCTTCTGGCCGAAGCTCGACCAGTCGTCGATGACCGTCAGTCCGGGCGCGCCGCGATCGGCGATGGCATACCAGGCCCGGCCCTCGTCATCGAGCGCCACGATCGGCACCAGATGGGCGAGCAGCGCGCCGCTGGAATAGAATTTCTGGCCGTTGACGACGACATGGTCACCAGCATCGACGAACTTGGTCTCGAAGTCGGCGGCGCGCTTGGAGCCGAACTCGGAGAACGCATTGCCGAAGCGGGTGCCGGACAGAACCTCGGCGAAGAGCAACTGCTTCTGCGCCTCGTCCGAGACGGTGCGGATGGCGGCGACGACGCCGAGATGGTTCTGCGGAATCTGGCCGAGCGACGGATCGGCCGCCGAGATGATACTGATCACCTTTGACAGCGTCACATAGGAGAGCTCCGGTCCGCCATAGGCCTTCGGCACATTGATCGACCACAGGCCGCTCTGCGAGAAGGCGTCGAGTTCCTCCTTCGGCCAGATGCGCTCGCGGTCCCGCTTTGAGGCTTCCCGGGCGAAGTCGGCAGCCAGTTTTTCCGCTAAAGCGATCGCCTCGGCATCGGTCTTGATGACATGCGCTTTGGCCGACGGACGCTCGACCGGCGGCACAGCCTGGCGGATATCGGACGGCTGCTTGGATTGGATGGTCATGCTGCGGTCTCCTTGGGGATATGGTCGGATGGAAGCGGCGAGCCGCCGAGATAGTAGGTCTTGATGTCGGCGCGCTGCCGCAGTTCGGCCGCCGGTCCCTCCAGCACGCTGATGCCGTTTTCCAGCACAGTGGCACGGTCGGCATATTTCAGCGCAACCGCCGAATTCTGTTCGGCGACGAGGATCGACAGGCCCTCGTCGCGGTTGAGCCGCTTCAAGGCGTTGAAGATCTCCTCGACAATCAGCGGCGCCAGCCCCATCGAAGGCTCGTCCAACACGAAGAGTTTCGGCCGCGACATCAGACCCCGGCCGATTGCCGTCATCTGCTGCTCGCCGCCGGAGGTGAGGCCGGAACGGGTTCGCCGCTTCTCGGAGAGCCTGGGGAAAAGCGCATAGACACGGTCGAGGTCGGCCTTGACGCCGGTGCGGGAGGACGAGCGCCCGAGCGCGCCGGTCAGAAGGTTCTCCTCGACGGTCAGCGAGCGGAAGCAGTGCCGGCCCTCGAGAACCTGGACTAGGCCCTTGCGGACGAGGTGCGAGGGGCTTGCCCTGGAGACATCCTCGCCGTCGAAGGTGATCCGGCCGGAGGTGATGGCGCCGCGCTCGGCCGGGAGGAGATTGGATACGGCCCGCAAAAGCGTCGTCTTGCCGGCGCCGTTGGAGCCGAGCAAGGCGACGATCTCGCCCTTGCCGACCGTCAGGTCGACGCCGTGCAGGGCGGCAATGGCGCCGTTGTAGACGGCTTCGACGCGACTGACCGACAGGATCGGGCTTTCCGGGCTGGACATTGTTGACTCCGCTGGGAGGATGGATGGCGCGGCCGGCCAGATTGTCGGCCGCGCCATGCCGAACTCAGTTGCTGACCACCGCTTCGGCATCCTCGGCCGTGCGGATCTTGATGCCCTTTTCCTTGGCATAGGCCTCGGACGACTTCTCGATGATCGGGCGCAGCAGCTTCCAGTCGGGCGCGATCCAGTCGGAGACGACGTTCCATTTCTTGCCGTCCCACTGCTGGAAGGTCACATAGCCGTCACCTTCGTGATTGTCCCAGGAGACGTTGATCGAGTGGAACAGGTCCTTGGCGCCCAGCGCCTCGACACGGGCCGGGTCAAGCTTGAGATGCTCGAAGCCCCAGCGGACTTCGTCGCCAGTGAGCGTGCGGTTGCCGAATTTGGCCTGCGCGATGCGAACCGCCTCGACATTGAGGATGCCGTTGACGATGCCGAGATTGTGGTAGACCGAGCCGATGCGGCTCTTGTCCTCGAGATTGCCCTTTCCGGCGCCGTAGACCGTTTTGACGATCTCCTGGACAACCGGATACTGCTCGCCAGACGCCTGGGTGGTGATGGCCGTATAGCCCTTGGCGGCGTCGCCGGCGGGGATCACGTCCTCCTCGGAGTTGGACCAGACATTGCCGACGATGTGATCGGCCGGGAAGCCGGTCTTCTGCGCCGTCTTCAGGGCGACCGGGTTCATCACGCCCCAGCCGCGCAGCACCACATAGTCGGGATGCTCGCGACGGATCGTCAGCCACTGCGCCTGCTGTTCGTTGCCGGGATGCGGAACCTCGATCTGCGACAGCTCGAAGCCGTATTTCTGCGAAAGCAATTCATAGATCGGGATCGTCTCCTTGCCGTAGGGCGAGCCGTGATAGAGCACCACGATCTTCTTGCCCTTGAGCTTGTCCAGGCCGCCTTCCTTGGAGGCGATGTAGTTCACGATGCCTGAGGTCTCGCTGTAGGGATTGAGCAGCAGCGGGAAGACGTAAGGGAACACGCGCCCGTCCGTCGTGTCGGTGCGGCCGTGGTTGATGGTGATCAGTGGCACCTTGTCGTCGGTGATACGGTCGATCATGGCATAGGCGATGCCGACCGAAAGCGGGTTCCAGGCAGCGATGCCGGGATTGCTCTTCAACCGCTCATAGACCTCGACGCCCTTCTCGACCTCATACTGCGTCTCGCCTTCGCTCCAGGTCAGCTTGACGCCGTTGACGCCGCCGTCGCGGATGTTGATCAGGTTGAGATAGTCGATGAAGCCACCGAAGAAGCCGGTGCCGCCGGCGGCATAGGGGCCGACGCGGTAGCTCTGCAGAGGAAAATACTGTTCGTCGGCGTGAACCGCCGTCGCGCCGAGGACGAAGGCCGTGGCGATCGCCGCTTTTCGTAGGTGACTGAAGAGGGTCATGGGTTGCGTCTCCTGAGGTTTGTGGTCCGTGAGAGGATGTCGAGCGGCGCTCAGCTGGACCTTGAGCCGATCCGTCGTTTCAGGCGGTCGAAGAGGGCCGACAGCCCGTTCGGTTCCGCGATGAGGAAGATGATGATGAGCGCGCCGAGGACGATGCGCTGGCTCATGTCGAGCACACCCGAATCGAACAGGCCACCGAACACGAAGGCGCCGAGCCGGGACAGAAAGAGCGGGAGGACGACGATGAACGCCGCCCCCAGCAACGCGCCGCGTATCGAGGCCAGCCCACCGATGATGATGATGAACAGCATCTGGAACGAGCGGTCTAGATTGAAGCCGGCCGGCTCGACAGTGCGCAGATAGGTGAAGGCCCACAGCACGCCGGCGACGCCGATGATGAAGGACGAGATGGCGAACGCCAGCAGCTTGGTCTTCAGCACAGGGACGCCGATCACCCGCGCGGCGGTTTCGTTGTCGCGCACGGCGATGAAATTGCGGCCGGTCGCGCTGTTGACCAGGCGCCAGACCAGCGCCGTGAGCACGATGACTGTGGTGACCGAGAGCAGGTATCGGCCTGTCGCGCCGTCGAGCGACAGCCCGGCGACGGCAAGGTGCGGCGCCGAGATCACTCCGGATGGGTTGTCGTTGGAGAACCAGCCGAACTTGGTCAGCGCCCACTGCACGAAGAACTGGGCGGCGAGCGTCGAGACGGCGAGATAGAAGCCGCGCAGGCGCAGGCTCGGCAATCCGAACACGACGCCGATGCCGGCGGCCGAAATCCCGGCCAGGATCATGGTTGCAGCCAGCGGCAGTCCTTCGACCCGAAGGTTGAAATTGTAGGCGGCGAAAGCGCCGACCGCCATGAAGGCGGAGGAGCCCAGCGAAAGCTGGCCGCAATAGCCGGTCAAAAGGTTGAGGCCGACCGCCGCCAGGCTGAGCGCCAGGAACGGCAACAGGATCGCCTCGACGAGATAGCTCGACGCATAGGCGGGGATCAGGCCGTAGGCGACGGCAATCAGGGCGGCCGGCAGAGCTAACTTCTGCCAGTCGATTGGACGCCTTGCGGCATCGAGCGCTTGGACGGCCATCGGTCAGACCCTTTCGACAGTCTTCTGGCCAAACAGGCCGGAGGGGCGCACCAGCAGGACGACCAGCGCCAGCGCATAGGCGAACCAGCCTTCGATGCCGCCACCGACAAAGGGTCCGAGGTAGACCTCGGCGAGCTTCTCGCTGGCGCCGATGATGAGGCCGCCGACGATGGCGCCGAGGATAGAATCGAAGCCGCCAAGCACCAGCACCGGCAGCGCCTTCAGCACGATCAGCGACAGCGAGAACTGGACGCCGAGGCGCGCGCCCCACAAAAGCCCCGCGACCAGCGCCACGAACCCCGCGGCCGTCCACACCGTTCCCCAGATCCGGGGCAGCCGCAGCCCGACGGCGAGCGCCGCGAACTGGTCGTCTGCGACGGCGCGAAACGCTAGGCCGATGCGGGTCCAATAGAAGAATGCGCTCAAGCCGGCGACCATCGCCGCGGCAATGCCTGCAGCAAGAAGATCGAACGACGAGATCAGGATGCCGCCGACCTCGAACGGCGTGTCGTCGATGCCGAGATCGAGCCCGTGCACCTGCGTGCCCCACACCAACTGGGCAGCGCCTTCGATGATGTAAGACAGGCCAAGCGTGGCCATGAACAGCGTCATCGGCGAGCGATTGACCAGCGGCCTCAGCACAGTTCGCTCGATGGTGAAGCCCAGCGCAACCATGACCGCGAGGATAATGAGCAGCGAAAGCGCAAACGGGATGCCGCGTTCGACAAGGCTGACAAAGGTGAGTGCGGCGAACAGCACCATCGACCCCTGCGCGAAGTTCAGCACGCCCGACGTCTTGTAGATCAGCACGAAACCGATGGCGACGAGCGAATACATGACGCCTGAGAGCAAGCCACCGACCAGCACCTCGATGACGAAGAGGAAATCATAGTAGCTCATCAGATGCCCTCGCCATCTTCGCCTTCGGCGGTGCCGATATAGGCCCGGATCACCGCCGGATTGGCCCTGACCTCGGCCGGTGTCCCGTCGGCGATCTTGCGGCCGTAGTCGAGCACGGCGACGCGGTCGGAGAGCCCCATGACCACGCCGATATCGTGTTCGATCAGGATGATGGTGACGTCGTGCCGGTCGCGCGCTGCGCGCACGAAACCGGCCATCTCGGCCTTCTCGGTCGCCGTCATGCCGGCCATCGGCTCGTCGAGCAGCAGGATCTTCGGCTCGGCGACGAGCGCGCGCGCCAGTTCGACCCGCTTCTGCAGGCCGTAGGGCAGCGTCGCGACCAGGCGATCGGCGACGGCCTCGAGATGCAGGAAGGCGATTGTCTGGTCGACCTTTTCAGCGATCGCGGCATCTTCGCGCCGGGCGCGCGGCAGACCGGCAATATGTTCGACGAAGCTGGCGCGCCGGGTGTGGACGCGGCCCGACGCGATGTTGTCGCGCACTGAAAGCCCACCGAACAGTGCCAAGTTCTGGAAGGTGCGCGCGACGCCGAGCCGTGCCAGACGGCTTGCCGACACCCGGGAAAAGGACTGGCCATCGATCGCGATCTTGCCCTGATCGGCGTGATAGAGGCCGCTGATGATATTGATCAGCGAGGATTTGCCGGCGCCATTGGGACCGATCACAGCGCGAATCTCGCGGCTTTTGACCTCGAGGTCGACATCCCGCAGTGCCGTGACGCCACCAAAGGAAATGCTGATCCCGCCCAGCGCCAGGATCGCATCAGCCTTTGCCGACAGGCGCGCCGGGCGCGTGTCCTCGACGGGACCAGCGCCAGCAAGAATGCCGGAAATTTCGGGCGCGCGCTCGTATGCGGCGGCTCCCAGCGAAGCACCAATCATGAAACGTTCCTGATTTTGAAGGCGTGCCGGCAGCGGCCTGATGGCCGCGCCTGTCCTATTCCGCGGCGACAAGCTCCCTGTCGCGCGCCGCTTCCAGTTCGCGCACCAGAGGGATGACGCGCTTGCCGAAGAACTCGACCTCTTCCTGGAAATGCAGGAAGCCGAGCAGGATCAGATCCGCGCCGGCATCCTTCAGCTTGAGGATGCGTTCGGCAATCTGTTCCGGCGTGCCGATGAGATTGCTGCGGAAGCCGTCATTGTATTGGACAAGATCCTCGAAGGAGGATTTCGCCCAGTTGCCTTCGCCTTCCGGCGAGGCCTTGCCGGCATTCTTGACCTGATCGGCGAAACCCTGCACCGCCTCCGGATTGGCCTTGGCGATGATCTCGTCGAGCACGGTGCGCGCTTCTGCCTCGGTTTCGCGAGCGATGGCAAAGGCGTTTACGCCGATCTTCACCTTGTGGCCATTGGCCTTCGCTTTGGTCTTGATGTCGTCAACCTGCTTCTTGATCTCTTCCGGCGTGTTGCCGTTGGTGAAATACCAGTCGGAAACCCGCGCAGCCATGTCGCGCGCCGCGCGTGATGAGCCGCCCTGGAATATCTCCGGCTGCGGATCGATCGGCTTCGGCTTCATCGAGTAGTTGGTATAGCGATAGAAGTCGCCCTTCAGCGTGAAATTGTCCTCGGTCCAGATGCCGCGCAGCGCACGGATGAATTCCTCCGAGCGGCGATAGCGCTCGTCATGGTCGAGCCACAGCTCGCCGATGGCGGCGAACTCACCGCGGAACCAGCCGCTCACGACATTGACGGCGACACGGCCATTGGTCAGGTGGTTGATGGTGGCTATCTGCTTGGCCGCCAGCGCTGGATTCCAGGGGCCGGGCAGGATCGCCGCGATGACTTTCAGCGTTGTGGTCGCCGCAAGCAGGGCGTGGCTGAACGATACGGATTCGTGCTGGTTGTCGGCGCCATAGCCGGCGGTGAAGCGTATCTGGCTCAGTGCGTAGTCGAAGCCGTTGGCCTCGGCGATCTGGGCGAGCTTGCGGTTATAGTCGATGTCCCAACCCGTCCGCTGCTCGATGTTGGAGATGACAAGGCCGCCCGAGACGTTCGGGACCCAGTAGGCGAATTTCAGGTTGTCGGAATTCGAGGTCATTTCGTTCGTTTCCCCTTTTGATTGGCTTCAACCGATGCGCGTGGCGACGGCAGCGTTTGCATGACTGGAATTAAGCAAGGAGACCGCTTCGGTAGCGGCCCGTGAGATGCGATCGATAATCGCCGCGCCGACGATCTTGGCATCGACGAAATCGTCGGGCGCGCCGTAGACGCCGGTCGGGACGGTGACGGCCCCGAAAAAACCGAACAATGGCCGGAGCTGATGTTCGAGAACCAGGCCATGGTATGGACTTCCGCCTGTTGCCGCGAGAAGCACGGTCTTGCCCGTCAGTGCACGATAATCGACAAGGTCGAACAGGTGCTTGAGGGCGCCGGTGTAGGACGCCCTGTAGACCGGCGTTCCGACCACGAGCAGGTCGGCCTTCTCGACACGCTGGATGATCGCTTCGCCAGACGCGCCGAGCGCACGACGAGACAGCCCGGCGAAAAGCGAAGGCGCCGCCTCGGTGATTTCGATCAGGCCGGCGTCCGACGGGACACGCGACGCGACCGCCTTGACCAGCGCGCTCACCACCGCGGTGGTGCGGGATGGCGTACTAACGCCGCCGGATATGCCGAGAACCGAAATTCTTGCCACGTGTCGTCGATCTCCTGTTCCACCAAGGGGATGCCCGGTTGCCAAGACGGGATCGGACGATATTACACAAAATCTATAGAGATAAGGAATTATCTTTTGATTTTTCCAAACCATTGAGAAAATCGGAGTGCTGACGCCTCATTAGCATGAGCTCTAACATCCGATTGGCGGCAAACCGCGGGCGCAGACCGGCCAGGCTTGATCGTGGCGATCGGCGCTCCGTTGCCCGGTGCGGCCCGCGCCGCAGATTGTCACCACCGGCACGTCGCGCTTTTGGTCGTCGATCGGCGTCGCCGCCGTGATAGCTGCCGTTGAATCGGACCCCGAACTGCCGCTCGGCGCCGAAACGCCCGCTCACATCGAGATGCCCGCCGCGCTGGGGGCTCGACCGTGTCAGATCGACCTCGGCCCGCGCGCTTGGGATGATATTGGTCGTACCCCCCGAGACTGCTGTTCGGCGCGATGCCATAAAGGAGCACCACCGGTCCTTTGAGAACCTCGATCGCTCGATATAATCGGTGAACAAGCGATAGGTCGGCGCGACCCCGAACACACCATCGAACGCGACCTCGCCAAAATTTCCTTCATTGATCGGAAAGCCGCGAATGTAGAAGGAATCCAATATCCCGCCGGTTGAATGGGTGCTCCGTACCAAGGATCATTGATCATCACGTCGTCCACCGTGCGTGCGCCCTGATCCTCGATCGTTTGCGCCGTGTAGCTGCCTATGTTGAACGGCGTATCCATGATGTCGCGATTGCCGAGCAGGCCCAGGCGCCCGCCTCGCGCGACTTGTCCGCCCGGATACGCTTCCGGCAGATTGTCGATCGTTGCGGTCAGGGGCAGGCCGCCCAGCCCCACCACCACGATGCGCTCGAGCACCGTGCCATGGAATGTTCGTTTCATTGTTGACAGGTTAGTCATGCAAGACCTCCTGACCATCCTCACCCAGCTCTCGCCAGGCAAGGCAAAACGTTCTTGGTCCTTGGCGTGAGGGGACTTGGATGAGGAAATCTGTTGGGCTGTTCGCTGCGCTGGCCGTGATGGGTCAGGACGCCGCTGCGCAGGAGTCGACGGCTGATCGTCTGATGAAACTAGATCGGGAAGACGGTTATGCCGGACTTTTCTGAAACGCCGGTGGCTGGCGCCCGAGGTCAGAACATATCGGTTTTCGCTCGCCTTCCCTCTCGGCTCACTCACTTGTGCGGCATACAATAGACGCCCTCGGATTCCATGAGTACCGCGCCGCCCTTCAACTCGCTCATTGCGCCGACCCAGGCTTCCGAATAAGTGCGGCTGGCATCCACGGCCGTCAGCCAAAGAACGCGATTGTCAGCCAGTTCGACTTTAACTTCCTGCTGCAAAGGGCTTGCCTGCACGGTCTGTTGATAGTGCCGTTTGATCCTGACATTGCTGGCCGGGAACTCAGCTTCGTTGCTGCCATAGTTCAGCACAAACCTAGTATGGTCCTCGGCCACTGTGCAACTGCCGTCACGCTCACACACGATTTTGGCGGCGGTCTTGCAGTCCCATTTCAGTGAAGCGGGCCACATCGGATTGTCCGCGCTCGATCGCGGCTTCTCGCTCTGGCTAGCCACCGCCAAGCCTGCCCATGGGCCCATTATCGCAGTCGACAGGAGCAGCGCCTTCAACACTTATTACCCTTCCCTGATCCAGTACCGTATTGCTGTCTCGAAGCTATCGCTGGCGTCGGGGTGAATGAACCGGACAGACACGCCTTGTGATCCTCATGGCGACTCATCCTGCGTGATCGCCTGGCTTATGGCATGTTGAGATTGAACCAGCTTTTCTGGCGCATGCCGTTCGCGTCGTCATACTCGATGAACCAGGGCTTTCCGCGCACCGGCCGAGAGATGGTGTAGTAGGTGGGGCCATTACCAAGGGAATGCCCTCTATCGTTGCCCGTGATCTGGATTTTTGCCGTCACCAACCTACCGTTGATTTCGATCTGGGCCTGTCGAGATCCGTTGTCATGGTCTTGGCCGAGACGACTATTCGTGAAAGTGGCGGGCAGGGTGAGCCTGTCGGAGCTGATACGGCAGATGTTCCGTTCTTGCCTCATTCCTCGCCGATCGGAGTCGTAGCTGCCAGCTGCTTGCCAGCCAGCTGGACAATCCTCATACTTCTCGAATCTCGCGGCGCTGGAGTTGGCTTGTGGACAGATCGGCCAGTTAAAACCCGGCGCTTTCATCGCCGCCATCAACTTGTAGATTGACGGGTGGCAAGAAGGAGTGGCCTGCCAGTCACCGGACAGGCAGAGGAGGACCTGACAGCCCCATTCCGATGCCTGTGATTGGGATGGAAGAGCCGCGGCGCCCACGACGACGGCGGCACCCACCAAGAGATATTTCAGCATGTTCATAGCCTTTTCCTCGCTGCGGATTCTGATACTTTACTATGGATCATCCGCGCGAAAAAGGACAGATCGAGAAGGCAGGTTGTGCGACTACATCGATTTATGAAACGAGACGACGCGGGCCTGGTCAACAACCCGTTGCGCGCCAACATTGCGAGAACGCTGGAGCGGGAGAGAGCTAAGCGTGGCCTATCCCATATGCACATGGCCGAGCTGTTCCGGACCGTCGAGGGCGAAAGGCTCGCCTACCGGACATACATCCAGACCGTGCGACAGAAAAACAATGTCACCCTGACGACGTTGCAAATCATGGCAAGCGGCTTGCATGTTTCAGTTGCGGACCTGCTCGCGGGCGGAAAACAACTTCCCGAATGGGCGCATCAGTTGGACGAAAATGCAATCCGCATGCGTCTGGCGCACATCATCGACATTGAGCGAAAACGACGCACTTTGCTCCGCTATAAGATGGCCGAGCTCATCGGCGTGGCGGAGGCGACATTCATGAAATTGGAACGCGCAAGCGGCAATATCAGCGTCGACACAATTGCGGCGATCGCCAAGGCGTTGAAACTTGATCCAGCGACCTTCCTCTTTTCCGATAAGGTCCCGCCATCAACTGATCTACCTGATTCTGACGCACCCGGAGGCGTAGGTTCTCATTTCAGAGTGCCGTGAACTTCCAGCGTCATCATCCGTCTAAGCTGCGCTACACAGAATGCCTGGCAGGTTTTCGCCGTGATAGCGCATACCGGTGCAATTCAGGTGAAAATGGAGCAGAGCTGACAATTAGGCGCGCCACGTGTGTACCTTTTTTCGCCCGCGCCTGAGGAACGACTGCCATGACGTGGCGGCAGTCGAATGCACCGGAATCCTGATCTCTACGGTTGTGCCGGCACCGGGAGCGCTGTTGATGATGAGCCTTCCTTTCAGCGTCGAGACCATCTGGGAACATGCGGTCAGTCCAAGGCCAGTATGATTCCCAGCTCGCGTTGAAAAGAAAGGTGTAGTTGCCTTCACAAGGATTGCAGGCGACATGCCTGCGCCGTTGTCCGCCACATCTAGTACGAGGTAACTGCGCAGGAGGAAGGGACGTCGCTTGACTGTCGCGGAGATGAGAATTGGGGCGTTTCTGGTGCCGGATAGAGCGGCAAGAGCGTTTTCTATCAGCTCATTAACGACCAACCGTAACGGCGTCGCCGGAACAGGTTGCAGACGTGCTTTAGGATCGACCAAAACTTGCACCAAACTGCTGCGATCGTGCGCGAGATCCTCTAGGAGTGGGCCGAGCGCCACGGTGCTGGAATCTTGTGGCGCATAGGCGATCTGAAGGACACTGTTGGTGATCGATTCCAGTTCAGTAGCAGCACTGCGCGCAGCCTCAAGCATTTCGCCGCTCGGTTGCTTGTCTGGTTGTGCGTGCTCAAGGAACAGCCTCAAGGCTGTAACCCGCGATCGGGTCATATGCGCAAAGAGCGAAGCGAACGAGCGCATATGCTGGTCACGGCGATTGGCCAAAGCATAGCGCTGATGGATAACGAGATAAAAGGTGGCACCCAGGCCAAGTGCGATGGCAAAGATGAACCAGTTGCGCGAGGCCGCAATGTCGATGCTGGCGGTCTGCTGCAAGGTGGCACTGTGATCAACGGTAGAGCTGGAAATCTCGTAAATTGACTGTTCCAGCTTGGCCATGTCGGCAATGGCTTGGGTGTAGTTTGTACGCGCTGACACAAGAGGGGCAATTTTCTGTTCGAGGGTTAGGCCAATCCGGCCCAGGAGTTCGGCATCGTGGTCGGGAAAAAAGCGGTTCAGATAGGGCAGGTTTTCCAACTGCGCGACGTTGACGTTCACCAACGCCATTTGTCGATCGATGTCCGCATCAAGCTTGCCCGTCTCGTCGGCAATGCGAAGATAGCCATAGACTCGTATAAGGCGCTCGCGAATCTGTGCCGCGCGCCACTGAATCTCGAAAGTCTGATTGAGGATGGCATCCGTCTCCTGACGGTAGCGGTTCGATTGCATGAATGTCCACGCACTCAGCCCAAGCGCTGCAGCCATACCGAGATACGGCAGAACAGTGAGCAAACGGCCGTTTAAGAACTTCATTGCGTGGCGCGCAGGATGACTGGGAAAAACACCCAGATCGAGTTTCTTGCGGGAACATATGAAGCAGGCAATTGGTCGAAGGGCCAAACAATGAAGATGGGGCCTTTCTCTACCATGCTGATCGGGCGGAAATCCTGGCCCGGCGGGCAATGCGAGCTGGCCTTGTCACTCTCGTTGCAACGACGTTCGATCGCCAGGATCGGATTATAAGACCG
This sequence comes from Mesorhizobium sp. M0909, assembly GCF_040319515.1. Classification (NCBI taxonomy): domain Bacteria; kingdom Pseudomonadati; phylum Pseudomonadota; class Alphaproteobacteria; order Hyphomicrobiales; family Phyllobacteriaceae; genus Mesorhizobium; species Mesorhizobium sp. M0909. The sequence continues at coordinate 25,184 of NZ_JAMYOA010000027.1, read as the reverse complement.
GATTTCGTCCATATGAATGTCGGAAACGAAGTTGTCATAGGCGACAACTTTGACCTCCTGCACGGCGGTGACTCCGGCCTTGGCAAGCACATTTGCAAGCAGCGGCCCACGATATTCGATTTTCTCGTTGTCGCTCGTCCAAGGCGTACGCGTGTCATAGGTCTGTTGTGGAAAGTCTGCCCGCAGCTGCTTTACTGAAAAAACGGCGACAGTCTTGCCGCTGGCGTCTTGAACCGACACTTCGTTGGGATCGAGCGGCATTTCCTCGGCCGCGCTGGCGAGCGGAAGGGCTACGGCAAACATGACGGCGAGAGCATTACGCAACATCTTCCACATCCTCGTATTCGCGGGGGCCATCGTTCTTAGCGAAGAGGACGCAAGGTCCTCGGGAGCCCCGCGGATCGTAGGCAAATCCCTTTTCTGCTAGGGCAAGGGTGATGTTGCGGATGCCGTCAAGGCCATAGAGGTGGTCGTGCAGCTCAAGAAAGATGCGTTCGACGCCGGGCAGCTCGGCATCCTGCAGAAGTTCTTTCTCAGCTCCTTCAATGTCCATGACGAGGGCGTTTATTCGATGATCGGCGATGAAACGATCGACGTCGGCCGAGACGATCGAAAGTTCGCGCTCATATGGTCCTTGGTCTTTGTCCGTGGAAGACATCCAAAGGTCGCGGCGAACGTAGAAGGTGAAGGACCGCGGCGGGCCTGCTGTGAGGATACCCTGCGAATATGTGACATTGTCGAGATCGTTGGCCGCTATCACGCGCTTCGCTAGTTCCGCTGTTGCAGGATTCGCTTCAAAAGCCCACACCTGAACGCCGGGGATTTTCGCGATCAGTGCGGTGATGATGCCGATACCGGACCCTAGCTCCAGTACGCGATCGCGCGCCTTGACTGCCCTGAAGATCCACTTCGCTTCCTTCGCCTCATAGCTCTGGCTTTGAAGCGCTCTCCAGATAACCGGCGAAACATCCTGTGGTGCGACAGGAACCTTGATTCCATGGACGATCATGGGCGCAATTGTCTCACAGACCTCGTGGGAGCGGATGGCCTTGCCGCATGAGCTTGGCGCGAGCCTGCTTGTAGTATTTCTCGGCCGAGCCGGCATCAATGGCCAGCCGGTCGGCCATCAGCGAAAAGATTTCCTTGCGCTTCACGCCGGGTTCGCGATGCGCCATCATGTCGATGGCCTCTTGTTCGCGCGGTGTAAGAACAGAAAAGCGATAATCGGGTTTCGTCATGACAACCCGCGACAGGCGCAACGAGAATCCCTTGGTGGAAATATCGTCCAGCACGTCCCTGAACACGCCGGGCGCAAGCCCGGTCTTGCCGAGATAGGCGGCAGCGCCGATTTGCCGGAAGCCATCCGCCTCGCAACGGTTGTCAGAACCGGTGACGACAACATGGATTGCACTGGGTGAAGCCTCGATGATCTTGTCGACGACAGCGACGCGGTCGCCCTGTGAGGTGGGATCAAAACCGGGCAAGCCAGGATCGATCACGACAAGATCGAAATGATTGTTTTGAAGCTCGGCAGTCGCGATGTTCAGCGTCTCCGCTCCCAGGACAATGCATTCTTCGAAGCTTGCTTGCACTTCGTTCATCAGTGCCAGACGCATAAGTGTCTGGTCTTCGACCACCAGGGCACGAAACATTGGAAGCCAATCCCTCTACGCATGCGCCCACCGCCCCTGTCTCTCAGAATTGGTCGCTTCAAAAAAGGGATGATGTCATCCCTATTTTTCCTCACCTCCCGAGCTACCAGTATGTGACCGACGTACGCCAGGGCGAGGACGATGCCTATTCAACAGGTCTGCAGCAATGGACAGATGGAAGCGGCTGAAGACGTCGCAAAACTGATTGCGGAACATCGTCAGAGGCTCGCTGACCTTGAACGTCTCGGAAAGCGAGCGATGCAGGCCGAGGGTACGGACGCGATCTTGCTGGGTCAAAGGCTGGACGCGGTCATGGCGGAAGAGGCCACGGTGCGAAGGCGTGCTGCCATTGCTCCAGTAGCCACTATCGCGGAAATGAAAATGAAGGCTGCTTACTTCCAACGGCTGACGGCTCATGGCTGGTGCGAGATTGATGTGGACGATTGGCGCGCGTTGCTCGGTTCCTTCACGAAACTGCAGCCCTAAGAAAAGAGCGCCGAAATCCATGAGGCCACGGTGTTCCAGGCTGCGTACATTCCCGCCGGCAGCAAGATGATTGCGATGAATGCGACAGCATCGCCAATGGCACCGTCAGTCCGTCCTTCCACGGGATAGTAATATTTTTGCCCTTCATCATCGTGTTTCACTGTTTTCTCTCCAACCCTTGGCTCAGCAGCAGTTGCACAGGATGCTGAAACGTCGTGCCCCACAAACCCGCACGTTTCATCTTAGCGTTGATTTCCGCGACGAGGTAGTTCTGATTGACGGCTTTGCCCTTTGCTGTCGTCGCGGCAAACGCGTATCCGGTTGCTATCAGCGCGGTGCCAACATCGATTGTTTCGCCATTCAGCTGCGCACCGCACACGACAAAAACCGCCTTGTCGAGGGCGTAGCCGATTGGCTGGCATGTAACCGCGGCGCTATCGAACAGCGCAGCAAGGTGCGCCAGCGAGATGTTCCCGCAATCGATTTTGTTTCCATTTGGCTCTTCGGCTGACGTACCTCGAAGACATGACTGGACGCCATAGAGGCGGAAAAGGTGATCTCCGTCACGCCAGGTATCTCCGGTCAGCAGTTGAGCCGATTTCGATACCGCGAAGGGCATTGGTAAGGCGGAGGCGGTGGCATCCTGCGCCTGTGCCGATGCACAAAAACAAAATGCGGCCAGCGCTGTAAAGCTCGCCTGTTTCATTCCTGGAACTGTCCACCGAGGTCGGCGGAATGCTCCAGATCGGGGCGCAGCGACTTGCCGTCCTTGTTGCGTCCGATTGCCGCCATGTCGAAAAAAACCATTTCGTCATCGTCGTAGGCGACGTTGTACGGGTCGTTTGCATTGCCCGCCCCCACGAGCGAGAAACACGACACGGCATCGGGTTCACCCTTCGTGCTGTGCAAGACTAGTGTTTTGCAAAGCACGACAGATGCACGATCGTTGTAGATTGCCTCTTCATAGTCCTGCGCGGCCTTCGTGCAGTCCCATTGCTGCGTCTTGTACGTAATCTTCGGTTTGGGGCAGGCCGCAAGGCCGCGCAGTCGATACGTCACGCCGTTGATGACGCGCTCGGTCGCGGACGGCACCTTAACCGGCGAGATAAGGGCGGCCGCATCGCGCTGAAAGAGCGCGCCTTTTGCATCATAGCGTTCATAGACGAACACCTTCTCGCCCGGCTTGGCAAACTGGAGCAGGTAGTGCTCCGACGGCTGGGCAAAGGCACTCGGGGCGTCGGCGCCGGCAGCATAAGCCGCGGTGCCCTGAAGCAGCAAAACCATGCAAAGGGCCGTCTGTCTCATCAAAATCCGTCCTTGCGATTACATACCGTGTTGACACTTTACTAGGGCTGCGTGTAGCCATAGTAAAGTGTTAAATTTTGGCGACACTATGAACACTCGATTCGCTCTCCTGCTCACCCTGTGTGGCGCCACGATGCCGTACAATGCGCACGGCCAGGACTTGGCGTCAGACCGCGTAGCAGTTGCCTTTGCAACGCCGGCGCAAGCCCTTGCCGCGGTCGGGGCGCAAAGGCCGGGGGCGTGTACGACCGGAAATCGTGCTGAGGTCTCCCGACTTGTGCGTTCAATCGCGCAGGAGGAAGGATTCGACGCCGATCTGGCCGAGGCGATTGCATGGGCCGAAAGCGATCTCGGCGCCAGTCAGGGTCCGTCGAAGGCCGGAGCCCTGGGGATCATGCAGTTGATGCCGGGCACGGCGGCCGATCTCGGCGTGAGCGACCGTTGCGACACAAAGGCAAATGTCCGGGCTGGCCTCCGCTATCTGAAGTCACTCTATGACGAGTTCCAGGATCCGCTGCTGATGCTGGCGGCTTACAACGCCGGGCCCAACAGCGTCTACAAGGCGCAGGGCATTCCGGTGAATCCGGAAACTGCAGAATACATCGTGAAAATACTGAACCGCTGGAAGTTCGGCGGTGTCGTGAAGAAGTCTGCCCTGGCCAAATCCGAAACGCTCGCGGCCGCTCCGCCAGCAAGCGAGGACGCTTGGCAGGACGGTCATGTCATGGATTTCGGCAACTGAAAGGAGCCAAAGGGTGGAATACAGGAAAGCGGGCAAATTTGCCCTGAAACTGGCCTTGGCCTCGGCGGTCGGAATAGCTCTCGCGCCAGCCACTGCGTGTGCGCAGTCGGCGGCACCAGTCGAAAATGTGCTGGAGTGGTTTGTCGGAGTTCTGCAGGGCAACATAGCGCGCTCATTCGCCATCATCGCGGTCTGTTTTCTTGGCTTCCTCGCCATGACGGGCCGGCTGGCGTGGATGATGGCTTTTTCCATCATCATCGGCATCGCTCTGATCTTCGGCGCTGCCCAACTGGTGGATGCGGTTCGCGCGACTGCGGGAGGCAGCTGAGACATGGACGACGAGGAAGTCTATGTCGAGCCGGTCAGCCTGCCTTTGACACGCCCCCCGATGAAATGGGGCGTGCGCTACGAGGTTTTCGCGCTGAACGGCATTCTGGCGGTGATCGGCTTTATTGCCACCAGCAGCTTCATCCTCGGCCTTGGCGTGTTCGGCGTGGTGCATCTGGTCAGCGCATATCTGTGCCAGCGTGACCCCTACATGTTCCACATTTTCGAGCGGCGCGTCTCCAAACGCGGAGCGGTGGCGAACCTCACTTTCTGGGGCGCGAGGAGCTATTCGCCATGAGCCTCGATGCCGACCTGAAATTTGGCCGTGAGCGCCGGCGTGAAAAGCCCGCGGCGATGCACATCCCCTACCTTCGTCATGCCGATGACAATTTAGTTGTGACGAAGAGCGGCTTTCTGGTCGGGGCCATACAGCTCAGTGGCCTGCCCTTCCAGACGATGGACCAGGCCGAGTTGAACAGCCGCATGTTCAACCGCAACACGACGTTTCGCAATCTCTCGACCTCTCGCTTTGCGGTCTACACAACGATCATCCGCCGCCACGTGACGCCTGAGATCGAAGGCGATTTTGACAATCCTTTCGTGGCTGAGCTCGACGCCCGCTACATGGATGAGCTTGGGGCGAAAAACCTTTTCGTCAACGAGGCGTATCTGGCGATAATCCGCCGGCCGATGGTCGGCCGTGTCGGCTGGGTGGACAAGGCACTCAATGCGTTCCGCATCAGTACCGCAGGCGAAGAAACCCGCGACGAGGCGATGGCCGAACTGCATGACGTTCTCGACGGCGTCGTCAAGGATTTTACCGCTTACGGGGCGCGTCTTCTCGGTGTCGTGAAGCGCCGCGACAGCTTCTTTTCCGAGCCGGCGGAATTCTTGGCGAAGATCCTCGCCGGCGGCCGCGACGTGGAAATGCCTTTGCCTCGCATGAGCCTTGGCGATGTGCTGGCGACGCGGCAGCTGTTTTTCGGCAAGTCCGCGCTGGAACTTCGCGGGCCGGACGAAGGCAAGCTCGGCGCCATGGTGTCGATCAAGGAATACCCTCCGTTTACCGCTCCGGGCTCATTGGACGGCCTCTTGCGCCTGCCACATGAGTTTGTCCTGACGCAGAGTTTTGCGATCGAAGACCGTGTAACGGCGATGCGCAGGATCAACACCATCGCGAACCAGGTTGAGGGATCGGACGAGGCGGGCACGACGGTCGAGGAGTCCGTCCACGACGGCGCCGACAAGCTGGCCGGTGGCGAAGTCGTCTTCGGACAACATCACATGAGCGTCATGGCCTTGGCATCGGACATGACTGGTCTCAACCGTGCGCTATCCGACATTACGGCCGAGCTTTCGCGCATGTCGATCGTGCCGGTCCGCGAGACACTGAACACGGAACTGGCCTTCTGGGCGCAGTTGCCGGGAAATTTCAGCTACATCGCGCGACGTGCGTTGATCTCGTCTCTTAACTTCGCCGGGCTGTTTTCAGGCCACAATTTCCCGTCCGGCCAACGTGAGCGGCTGCACTGGAGCCGGCCCATCGCCTTGCTCGAAACGACCAGCCAGACGGCCTACTATTTCAATTTCCACGTTCACGATGTCGGGCACTTCACTGTGTTCGGCCCGACCGGCTCGGGCAAGACTGTGGTGCTGTCATTCCTGATGGCGCAGGCCATGCGCATCATGCCGCGTCCGCGATGTGTTTATTTCGACTACATGCGCGGTGCTGAAATTTTTGTTCGAGCGCTCGGCGGTCGATACGAGGTGATGGAGCCTGCTCAGCCGACCGGCTTCGCGCCATTGCAGCTGGAGGACACGCCAGAAAACCGGTCCTTCCTGGAAGATTTGCTCATCTACATTCTGACGCCGGAAGGTGGCGCGCTGGACGTGGCGGAAATGCGCGTCATCAACGCCGCCGTCGACATGATCTACAAGATCCCGCGCGAACAGCGGACCTTCGACCTGCTGCCGGAAGTGCTGCGGGGGTCGCTCATGCCCGGCATGAACGATCTGGCCGCGCGGATACAGCCGTGGCTCGACCCGAAGGACAAGGGCTGGCTTTTCAACAATCCCGTCGATCTGGTTGATTTCTCGAAACCCGTTGTCGGGTTCGACATGACGAAGATCCTAGGTGACCGAAAGCTGCGCTCGGCGGCGCTGCTCTACATCTTCCACCGTCTTGAGGACGTCATCGACGGCTCGCCGATCATGCTCTTCCTCGATGAAGGTTGGAAGCTGTTGGACGACGAGGTTTTCGCCGCTTTCATCAACGAGACACTGAAGACCATTCGTCGCCGGAACGGCGTTGTCGGCTTTGGCACGCAGACGGCGGAAGACGTCGTCAATTCCTCCATCTCGTCGTCGCTGATCGAGCAAACGAAGACCAACATTTTCTTCCCCAACCCAAAGGCGAGCAAGGAGTCCTGCATGGAGCGCTTCTCGCTGACGGCGAAGGAATTCGAGTTCGTGCGCCGAACGGCGAAGGAAACACGGACCTTCCTCGTCAAACACGACAGCGACTCGATCGTCGCCAAGCTCGATTTGTCGGCGATGCCCGATCTCATCAAGGTCTTGTCCTCGAACGAAGCCAACAGCAAGGAATGCGCACGGCTCCGGCAGACTTTCGGCGAGGAGCCGGAGGCGTGGCTGCCATACTTCTGCGGATGGGAGAACGAGCATGACGAAGCGGCTTAGCAGCGCTTGTCTGGCGGTGGCTCTTGCGACGGCGGGAAGCATGAGCGTGGCTGTCGCTCAGATCGCGGTGATCGACGATCCGAACCTCGACAAGCGGCAAGAGGACGAACAGCACAGCAAGAACTCCGATGCGGCCAAGAAGGACGAAACCGACAGGAAGAAAAGCGTCGTCTGCACCTATTCGAACAAATACCGCTCACAGATGTTTCGCCGGTCGCCGGCCGACGCGTTGCAGCGCGACGCCGCCAACGTAAAGCTGATCCGCTACTATGCGCAAAAATACGGCGTGCCAGAAGGTCTGGCACTCTCCGTCGCCTATCAGGAATCGCGCTTCGACACCTGCGCCGGGAGCCACACCGGCGTCAAAGGCGTCATGCAGCTGACCAAGCGCACCGGGAAGTCCATGGGACTGGACCGCGACGTGAACGAGCAGAACGTCGAAGGCGGTGTCAAATATCTCGGAATGGGCGTGAAGCAATGCGGGGCAACGAATTATAGCTGTCTCGCTTCCTTCTACAACGGATCGAACGCTGGCGAGCAAAACCAGTGGGCCGGCGGGGTCGGCCGCTGGAACAACTACTTCAACGAATATGTGTCGAGCGGCAAGGCTCCGGCCGCCGCGCCGCCACCCTTCTCGATCGTAACGGCCGACGGCGCAGGCGGCACGGCCCAGGACGCGGCCATGGGCACGGTCAGGAAGGCGGCTGGCGGGCTTGATGCAAGCTCATCGCAGATGGGGGCCAACGATGCGGCGATCGACGCGCTGGCGGGCACCGTTGGCCAGGTGACGGAATACAAAGACGCTTGGGAGCTGAACTCGTCGGCTCGTGGGATCAACGCCGATGTCACCAACCAGTACCTCGCCCAGGCGGGGGACTTCACGGCGTTGCTGGCCCAACTTCTGTCGTTGCAGAACGTTCAGGAATCGCAGTCGTCCAAACTGGTGCAACGGCCAAAGAGCGGCTCTGCAAACCCGTTCTCTTGTGATCCCGCGGAACTTGAACGGTTGAAGATAGATCGCGGCCGGTGGCTACCATGCGCACTTGAGAACGCAGGGGCAAGCTCAGCCGACAGACGCTCGATGATCATCACCCCCGACCCTGCTGGCGCTGCCAGCGTGATCGATTCCTTACAGCAATAGGAGGCTGACATGAAGAAATTCGCGATTGCCGCCAGTCTGGCGCTTTGGGCAAGCACGGCCCACGCACAGATTGCCGTCATTGATGGCGCCAATCTCGATGTCGCCCGCAAGAATGCGGACAACACCAACTCCATCATGGACTCCAACAAGGATATCCTGAAAAAGAGCGAGGAGATCCTGCAGGCTCTCAGCGGCAGTCGTGACGGTTCGCTCGGCATCGGACAAATGGGCCTCGGCGGCAGCATGTCGATTGCCCAGGCGCCGTCGTTCGGATCGATCCTGAACGGCGGGGCTCTCTCATTTGGTGGCCTGTCACCGGAAATCCAGAAAATCGCCGGCGCCGTCATCAATGGGCTCCAGCTGGTGAAGCAGCTCCAGCAGATTGCCGGCAAGGAGACCAGCGCCGTCAACACCGCCTATGGCGGCAGCGTCAACGTGGCCTCGCTGCTAAGCGCGCTGACTTCGCAGGCCTCGCAGGGCGTGACCCAGCGCCAACAGTCCCTGCAGTCTGCAAGTGGGCAGATCGGGCAGTCGCAGGACGTCAAGGGATCGGTGGACCAGAACACGCGAATGCAGCTGGAAAACGCGCGCGCGGTCAACGAATTGATTGGCGTCCAGAATGGTGCGGTCGCGGCCCTGAATGAGAAGCTGAAGGGAGATCTTCTTCGCCAGAGCCAGGTGCAGAAGATGATGACACCGCGCAACGTCAATCCGTTCGCGGACTTTGGCAAGAGCGGAGGGTAGCACTTGTCGAGGCGGGTGGTGCGCATAGTCGTGATTGGGCTCAGCGCAGGGCTTTTAGGATGCGCAAATCGCGAACTGAAAGCGCCGTGCGGGCCTTTGGCGTATGCGCACGCCGACGAATGCGGCGCGCTGAAGCCGGTCAATTCAACGCCGTTCACCAGCATCATTGACGAGGATCCATGAACGGTCTCGCCGAAAGCATTCTCGGTGGCATTGACAACATCGGTGAGGACTTCGTTCGCACCGTCTATATGCAATTGGGCAATGCGATGGGCAACGTCTTCACCCTCATGCTGACCCTCTATATAGTCTGGTGGGGCTATGCGATCCTGAGCGGGCGTGAGTCGATTTCGCCAATCGAAGCGGCCTATCGCCTCGGCCGCGCCGTCATCATCTATCTGCTGCTAACGGGATGGGGCACATTTTCCGCGACGATCTACCAGCTCGCGCAAAGCATGCCCGATGAAGTCGGCAAGGTGATCGTCGGGGCCGTGTCGCGAGCTACAGGCAATCAGCTCAGCGATCAAGCGGCGATTCCAGCGCTCATCGACAACCTCTACCAAGGGGCGCAGGACGTAGCCAATCAGGTGTACAGCGGATCCTTCTACGACATTTTTGGCGCGCTGCTGTCGCTGCTCGTTCTGCTGTCAGCCATCATCTTCGCAGCGCTTGCCATTGCCGCGATCATCGCCGCCAAAGTGATGTTGTTCATCACGCTCGCCTTGGCGCCGATATGGATCATTCTTTGGCTATACCGCTGGTCATCGCGCATGAGCGAAGGCTTCCTTTCGCTCACCACCTTCCTGATGATTCAGCAAGTCCTGATCTACGGCTTTCTCGGTTTCTACTTCTCGCTCGTCAATGCGGCGCTCAACACCGCCACGTCCGGCGGAGCGACCATGGATAGCAAAATGTCCCTGGTGCTGCCGCTGGTGCTGGTGACGATCATCGGGATCTACGTACTCATGCAGATACCCTCGATTGCTTCGATCCTGAATGGCGGCGGGTATCTCAGCGCCGTGGGAGCCCGGTACTCATATGGGACGTTCGGCAGGAATGCCGTGCGCTATTCCGGCGCGCGATGGGCCGCCGGCCGTGCCGCTCGCGGCGCCCGGCAGCTCGCGGCAAACCAGTTTCGAGCTTCGCGAGCAGCCAGGTCGGATGCCGCAACCCGGTCCGCCATTCAGCAAGGTGCGCGCGATAACTCCAGGCCTCTGGCCTAGAACACAAGAACGGTCATCGATCGCGGCGTGGTATCAGGATGCGTCGGGCAAACGAGGCAATAGAGAGTGTCAAATCCAGTGGAAACGGTTGCTGACCGCAGCAGCGAACTCGTCGACAAACGCTATTACAGGGCGGGCGTGACCTGGGAAGACGACACGCACAGGTCAATGCGTCGATCGCGTACATTGGCATGGATCGTCAGTGGCGTTTCTGGACTGGTGGCGGTGTTGTCGCTGCTGGCGCTCGTGCTGATCCTGCCGCTCCGGCAGTTCGAACCGTATGTTGTGGAGGTCGACAAATCGACGGGCTACCTCGAGATCATGCGCGCGCTCAAGCCTGGAGATTTGTCCCAGAACGAAGCCGTCACGGCGGCCAATCTGGTGCGCTACATCAGGGCCCGCGAAACCTACGATTCCCGTGAACTGAAACAGAATTACGACCTGGCGCAACTCTACTCCACCGACACGGCGTCCAAGGATTTGTCATGGCTGTACACGCCTGCGAATCCTCAGTCGCTGGACAAGATCTATGGCCGCAATGCCACGATCTCCGTCGAGATCAAGTCGGTATCCCTGCTCAACCGCAACACAGCATCGGTGCGCTTCGCCACGACGACGCGGCGGGACAATTCTTCCACCGTCGACAATTGGGTCGCGGTGATAAAATTCCGCTACACCTCGACGCCGCTCAAGAACGAATGGCGCTTCGACAACCCGTTGGGATTTCAGGTTACGGATTACCGCCGCGACCAGGAGTCGGCGCCGGCTGCGGGAAGCCTGCAATGAGATGGCCCATGGGCCTCGCCCTGTCGGCCGCCCTTTTCCTCGGCGTTACCCACAACGCGGCCGCACGCGACGGCCGCATCCGATATGTCACCTTCAAAAATGACGACGTGACGTCGGTGCGCGCAGCTCTTGGTATTTCAACGATGGTCGAGCTCAGCCCAACCGAAGTCATCGAAACCGTGTCGGCTGGCGACACGAAAGGCTGGTCGATCATCCCCAAACGCGGATCGCGATTTCTGTTCGTCAAGCCGCTGGAGCGCGATGCTTGGACCAACGTCAACGTCGTCACCAACCGGCGCGTCTATTCTCTGCTGCTGCAGGCGACTGACAATAGCCGTGACCGGGCATCCTTCCAGGTCCGGTTCAAATACCCGGACGAGGATATCAACGCGCGCCTGCTCTCACAGGCCAAAGAGAGCGCCGCCGATCCGGATTTGAAGGATCTGAACTATGCCGATCTCAACTACGACTATGCCTATAAGGGCGACGACAGCTTGAAGCCACGTACCGTATTCGACGACGGCAGCAAGGTGTTTCTGGAGTTCAAGGGTGACATTCCGGCGATTTTCGTTGTCGACGACAAGCGCCATGAGTCGCTGGTCAACGTTCGCACGCAGGGCAAATACACCGTCGTCGACAAGGTCGCGCGGCAATTCACCTTGCGAGCCGACGGCAAGACGCTCTGCCTCTACAACCGAGCTCGACCCAACGCTATCGATCCAGTCGAGCAGGTGTACGGTCCAACGAAACTGACAGGCGGTTCCACCCTGTTCGGATCCAGCGGAGGACGGTGATGACCCAAATCGACTATAACCAACTGGATGGTAGCCCGACGGTCGCGCGCCGCGGTGCGGGCGTGGGCACCAGGATCGCCCTGGTCGGCGTCAGCGTGGTGCTCGTAGGCGCGCTGATATGGCTGAACTGGCCTCGAGAGCCGGTCTCGCGCGATCTTCGCAGCGATGGCGAGGAAAACTTCAACCCGCCCGAGTTTCGCCCGCCGGCGTTGAACGAACCGCCTCAACCTGCCGACGGCACGATCGACCAGATCGTGGTGCCGCCACCGGCCGCCGAACAGAACGGCACGCAACAGGCTGACAATGTCGATCAGACCGTGCAGGAGGGCGCCGACCTTGATGCGCAGCGGCGCGCGCTGGAGGCGCAAATGGCGGCCGAGGAGGCTCGCCGCAAGGCCGAGGAGGAAGAAGCCCGACGCAAGGCCGCGGCTGAGGACGAGGCTCGCCGCAAGGCTGAGGCCGCCGAGCGTGAAAAAGCGGTATGGGCACGCCTGCAGTCGAACCAGATGGTGACGAATGATGAAACCGGCTCGACAGATGCCGGCGCCCCGGCGGCACAGGTCGAAATCGCGCCCGACGGTCAGATCATCCCGGTCCCCGGCGCCGACAGTGATCCCAACAAGGCATTCCTGGCGCAGTCTGAGGCAAGTTCTTCCAGCATTGTCAAAGCCAGGGTCTTCCGACGCACCGATGCGTTGATCCCTGAAGGAACGATCATTCGCGGCTATTTGGAAAGCGCGGTCAACACCGACCTTCCCGGTGCCGTGCGCGCCGTCGTGCGTGAGGATGTATTCTCCCTTGACGGCAGGCGGATCCTCATTCCGAAGGGCTCGCGCCTGACCGGGGAATACCGCTCGGGGCTTGCGCGCGGTCAGAAGCGTGTTTTCATCGTCTGGAGCAGGGCCATCCGCTCGGACGGCATTTCCGTCGATATCAAGTCGCCTGGTGCAGACGCGCTCGGCCGCGGTGGCATGGGCGGCCGGGTCGATACGCACTGGGTTGAGCGGTATGGCAACGCCATCATGCTTTCCGTCGTTGGCGGTGTCTCTGAATATCTGTCCTCGCTTGGAGATAGCAGCCAGGATGGACAACAGCGCCAGGTGTCGACGATCGATCCCGTAACCGGCGAGACCACGACCGTAACTTATGGTGGCAATGGCTCGCAGCGCGACGCCCGCAGCATCGCCTTCGATAAGTCATCGACCGCCCTGCAGCAACTCGCGCAAGAGGCGTTTCGCGACACGCAGAACATTGGCCCGACAGTCTACGTCGATCAGGGCACATCCATCGTCGTGCTGGTGCGGCGAGATCTCGATTTCTCGGATTTGTACGCCGATCCCTTTCAGGAAGAAGTGGCGCGCCTGAAGGCAGGTGGGCGGCCGAAGACGGCGATCGATCCGACGCCTCTCTACGGCACGCCGAAGGATCATTTCTATTCCGGCTATGGGAGCCCGGTGAAATGAATGCCGTGCATCCCCTCCCCGACCCTTGGGCGAGAGCCCCGGTCCTGCGCGCTCATCTGGAACCGATATGGTCCTATTTGAACGAAGATGCGGTGTCCGAGATTGCGATCAACAGGCCGGGTGAATTGTTCATCGAACGCCTTGGCGCGAAGGAAATGGAGCACGTCGTCAAGCGCGAGGTCACGCCCGGCTGGATTAGGCATATCTCGACGGGCGTTGCCTCGGCGACAAATCAGGTCATCAACGAAGAAAAGCCGGTCCTGTCGGCCGCTCTACCCTCAGGCGAGCGCATCCAATGCATCTTGCCGCCCGCGGCTCCCGAAGGCGGGGCGATTTCCATCCGCAAGCAGGTCATCATGGATATGAGCCTTGATGCCTACAACGATCTCGGCGCCTTCGAGAACACGGCGATGGGCAGCGGACTGGCGCTGTCAACCGAAGAAAAACGACTTGTCGAGATGTTGCACGACACGTCGCCGATGGACTTCCTGCAATATGCAGTGCGCAACCGCGTCTCGATCGTCGTTTCAGGCGGTACGTCGACCGGCAAGACGACGTTCTTGAATGCGCTCTTGAAGGCGATCCCGGCCCATGAACGGATCATCACGATCGAAGACACCCGCGAATTGAGGCTGCCGGCTCCCAACAACGTCACCCTGATAGCCTCGAAGGGCGACCAGGGGCTTGCCAAAGTCTCCGCGCAACAGCTTCTCGAGGCGTCGCTTCGCATGCGGCCCGACCGTCTGCTGTTGGGCGAGTTGCGCGGTGCTGAAACCTTCGCATTCCTCCAGGCGATCAACACCGGCCATCCCGGTTCGCTGACGACCGTTCATGCCAATTCCGCCCGGTCCGCCTACGAGCGGCTGGCGCTGATGGTCATGCAGGGCAGCTCCGGCCTCTCACGAAGCGAAATCCTCGACTACCTGCGCGAGGTCATTCCGGTGGTCGTCCAGATGGTCCGCACTGAAGGCGGACGACGCAGCATCAGCGAGATCAAGTTCACCAAGGCGGAGACGATCTAGCGGGTCCATTCATGCAGAAAATCGCAACAGCAATTTTCATGGTGCTCATGGCGATGGCCCTGGGTGCCCTGGTCTTCACGGTCACCTATGCCGGGACAGATTGGTACCGGACTGGCTCACACTTCCTGTTCGACCAGCTGAACGCCGATCCCTTGCCGGTCGTTCGCCAAGCCTGGGCGGACACGATGGCGGGGAATTTTGGCCGGGTACAATACGCCGTTGCGGCAGGAGCATTAGGGTTTTTCTTGCCACTGGTCGGCCTGTTTCTCATGCGCCCGAGAAAGCGCAATGACTCTCGCTTCATGACTATGAGCGACGTATCAAAAACCGGCCTGACGAAAGTTGGCGGCGTCTTCGTCGGTCGAGCCGGCGGCAGGCTTGCCGAAATTCTGTCGCCCGGCCGCGATCAGCGCTCCGGCAAGATGCGCTTGATGCAGCGCAGGCTGATCGGCGGCAAGAAATTATGGATTGACGGCGATGATCTCGGCGGCTTCGTCATAGGGCCGCCGCGCTCCGGCAAAGGCACGTCTCTCATCATCCCGAACGCCTTGACCTGGGCGCATTCGCTCGTCGTTCTCGACCTGCGCGGCGAGACCTATGCGGCGACCGCCGGCTACCGTTCAACCATGAGCCGCGTTGTGCGTTTCGCGCCGGCTGATCCGGGCGGCAATACCGCATGCTACAATCCGATGGACTTCATCTCGCTGGATTCGGCGCAGCGCGACATCGACCTTCGCAATATCGCTGCGGCGCTGTTTCCGCGCCCCCCGTCCAACGCAGACCCATATTGGGTCAACGATGCCCGCCTCCTTTTTACCGGCATAGCGTCCTTCGTCATGGAATCGCCCGCGATCCCAGACGAGAAGAAGACCTTCGCCACAATCCTCCAGATCATGAACGGTGCCGAGCAGCCGCTCCTCGAATTCTTCGGCTCGCTGCGCGAGGAACGCCGCCGCGAATGTTCGCATTTCACGCTGCAAACCCTGCTGCCATATTTTGAGATGTCTGAGCGGCAGTTCTCCGGCATCTACGCCGGCGTTCGGACCGGCATGGCCCCCTTTCTCAACGAGCGCCTGATGCGAGCTACGTCGCGCAGCACGTTCGATATTCGCAATCTGAAGCGCGACCGGATCTCTCTTTATCTCGACGTGCGGCGCGAGCAGATCACCTCCCTTGGACCGTTGTTCAACGTCCTGATTACGCAGTTGATGAACTTCATGTCGGAAACTATGCCGCGTGCCGACGAGCATCCGGTGCTTGTGCTGCTCGACGAGTTCCAGAACCTCGGCAAGCTCGAGAACGTGACCGAAATGGCGAGCGTGCTCGGCGGCAACGGTGTTTCGATGTGGTTCTTCGTACAGTCGCTGAAGGCTGTAGACGAGATCTATCGCCAGGAAGGGCGCAAGACACTTATCAACGCGGCTCGCGTGCAGATCTTTTTCGGTGCGCAGGACGCTGACGATCTGCGCTACGTTTCCGAGCAGCTCGGCGAAACGTCGGACGTTCAAAAGGACGTGACGCGCACCAAGGCTACGTTGTTCGACACGTATTACACGCGCTCGGTCCACCGCAAGGAAGTGCGGCGGCCCCTCATGCGGCCGGACGAAATCCGCACGCTCGACAAGAACAAGGTGATTATTTTGCCGCGAGGCGAGTTGCCGATCCTGGGCACCCGCAATTTCTATTTTGCCGATGGCCAGCTCGCCAAACGCGCTTTCATGCCCCTGCCGACCTCTATCGAGGTTTCGCGCACGAAAAGCCCAGCGTTCAACACTTCTGCGGCGGCTCCAAGTCCTGCGCTGCCGACGATTGTGCCGACAGCACCTGCGTACCGCTCAGGCCTCTTGCAGATGCGCCTACGGCGCGGCGCCACGTTCGCCGCAAAGTCCGGCCGTATGGCTTCGCCGCAGGGTCGGCGCCCAATCGCAAAGCAACCCCCGAAAGCAACCGATGCTGCAGCCGTACCAGTCTATGCAGCCATAGATTTTTCCGCGTTGGCGGCTAAAGCGGTCACGACAAGGATAGCACCCGATAAAGAAGCGGCGGTGGCGGCGATCCTGAACAAGGTGCGATCTCTGCGCGCCAACGCATCCGACAAAGAAGCTTTCGACCGAAATTTGAGCGTCGTGGAAGACACCTTGCCCGATGTAGTCGACGGGTAGGACTGCTGCGCCCTGCTCGTGTCAGATAGAAAAGCGGCAACGTCATGCCTCAGGCCTTCCGTACAGACGCCAGTTGGCGCGCCGTGCCGCTTGAGCACTCCAGTCAATCGCAGCGTAAGATCTTTGCTTCGCGCGCGACCGCGACGAACGCCCTGCGGGCGGCCGGTGGATGAAGCTCACCTCGTATAACCTTCAGACAGGCGTCCATAGCTGCCCTGTGCTTCTCCGTCTGATGACCACCAAAATCCCGCAGCAGGATGGAGGCCGCATCATTAACATCGAACACGGTGCGTTCTGTATAGCGGCCAATCTGAATCACAACTGGCCTCTCAAATCTTACCAAGCCGGTCATCTACCTCACCCCTTGAAACTCTACCAACAACAGCCTGCGATCACCGGCGGAAGAAAAATCGCGTCGGTTGATCCCGCTTGCGGGTTGCCCCGGTCGGCCGCTCAATCGAAAGTTTAGTAAGAGGTGGAGCTGCACCTATGTTCAATTCGAGCAGACGTTGGTCGAAATCCTTGTCCGCCGTTGTAAGGCGATGATTCAGGCGCAGATAGTCCATCCAGGTCGGCGTGCGGAAGGTTTCTGTCCAAAGCGAAGGATCCTGAAGATCGCGCTGAAGATTCCAGTGTCGCGCGCCGACGCGGCTTTGCACCCGCCGTCGTTCCTGCATCTGATCCAGGAAAGCTTCAACGTTCGGCTCCGGTATTGAGTACTCGATCTTCACGACGATTGGCCCGCTTCTCGGCTTAAGCTCGAGAGCGAGCTGGGGCGTCTCGAAGCCGAAAGGATCCTGATCAGAGTCTTGCCATTGACGGATAGGCAAAAGGAACCCGGTGGCCGCGACGATCAGTAACGCAGCAGCCGAAACCTCCAGGGCTGAGGTAAGCGAATAGTTCTCAGCCACTGTACCCCACAGCCAACTACCCGCCGCGATACCGCCCGACGAAAGGGCATAATAGATTGAGAGCGTGCGACCAACGACCCACCTTGGGCTGGCCAATTGGACGCTTACGTCGAGCCCCGTCCAGGTGACGACCCAGCCGGCGCCGCCGAGCGCCAGCGCAACAGCCGCTACCGCCACTGAAGACGTGAGAGCAAGCGCTAGACAACACGCCGCGCAGGCAATGCAGGCCAATGTTGTCAGCCGCTCCTGGGACAGCGATCGCCTCAAGACATTGTTGCAGATGCCGACGCACAAGGCGCCCGTCCCGAAGCCGGCCATCAGCACACCATATACGATTGGTCCTCCCCCTAGTTGATCGCGGGCAACAAGAGGCAGGAGCGCGAGTATGGAAATACTGGTCAGGCCGAAAAGCGCTCCACGCGCGATTGCCGCCTTGATCTCCGTCGACAGCGCCGTAAAGCGCGCGCCATCATGGATGGCCGTGGACAGTGGCTCGCGCGGGAGAGGGGACGAGCGAACATCCCATTTGCGGCGCCCGATTGTCCACAGCAGCGCTAGATACGTCAGCGTCGCCACAGCGAAAGCTGTCAGAGGTCCAAAGGAGGCAACGACGAGTCCACCAAGCGCCGGACCGACGCTGCGAACAGCGTTATATCCAACCGAGATGAGCGTGACCGCGGCCGGAACTTCGCGTTTTCGTAAGATGTCGCCGACCGACGCGTGCCAAGCGGGATCGGTGAAAGCAGCACCCGCTCCGGCCAAACAGCTGAATGCAAGAACCATCCATGGATTGAAAATTCCGAGGCCTGCAAGAACCGTCAGCATCGCCGAGGACAATGCTATCACACACCAGCCAGCGAACATCAGATTGCGGCGGCTGAAATTATCAGCCAGGGCTCCGGCGATGATCGACAGGATGAATGTAGGCAACGTCGTCGAAGCCTGCACCAAGGCGACCATCACGTCGGAAGTCGAAATGGTCGCCATCAGCCAACTGATGGCGACAGTTTGAATTAGCCAGCCAAAGCTGGACACCTGCGTAGCAAGCCAGATCGATCGGAAAGTTGCATTCTCGAGCGGCGCAAATGTCGCGGACGAAGCTGGAGTCCCATCTGCGGGCGCCACCCTGCTCATTGGGTTGAGCCCTCCCCTCGGTCTATCGGTCGCGTTTAGAGGTGCCCTCCCGGCGCAGGTGCCCGTGGAGGAATAGCAGCATGAGCGCATTTGCTAGGGATAGCGCAAGACAATTCTTCACCGCCGGCGCTCTGGCCGAAGCGATTACTTGGTCTGGAAGAAAAGGCGGATGCAGCCTGACCGCAAATCGGGCATCGCACCGAGTTTACGAATTGCCGCCTTCGGGAAGGAGAACTTTCCGCCGAAAGCCAACCGGCGCTGGAAGAACTGCTTCTCCCCGTTCCTCTACCGTGGTCGCAACGCCATCGAGCGCATGTTTGGACGGCTCAAGGATTTCCGCCGCATCGCCACCAGATACGATCGATCGGCCACTAACTTCCTCGCTGCAGTCTGCCTCGCCGCTACGGTCAGTTACTGGCTGTGACAGTTGTCCTCGACAAACAGAAGCGAACTTGCGCCCTGAAGCAGGGTGATCGCTTCAGAAACGGTGCGAAGGAGTATGTCACTCGCCGGCTCGATGTCGTGGATGAGGCCGGCGGCCTCACCAATCATGATCGCGGCTATCGTGGGATCGCCGCTTGCCCACGCTTCGCGGTAGGCAGCGGACTGCGCGTCAATGTCGGCGAGGAGATGGGCCTCATTGCCGTGCCAGGCTTCCGTAAAAGCATTCTTCCGAACGCGCAGTGAAAACCGCGATGGCCAATCCAGGCGGCGCGCTAGGTCCATCACCGAGGTTCGAACCGTGTCGTCTCCGGTCGCGGCAAGGGCAGCCTGGTGCAGATTTGGATGAACGAGAGCCTCCAACGAGGCCCAGAAACGTGAGCCCATCACGACGCCATCAGCGCCAAGCATCAGCGCCGCTGCAAGCCCACGGCCATCGGCGATGCCACCGGCCGCGCAGATGAGCGTGTCCGGCGCCCGTCGCCGTACCAAGTTCGCGACCTCCGGAACAAATGTGAATGTCGCTCGCTTCTCACCGTGACCGCCGGCTTCCGCGCCTTGGGCGACGACGATGTCGGCTCCGGCATCAAGAGCGCGGCGCGCGTCGTCGAGGCTCTGGACCTGGCAGATCAAGGGGACCCCGGCGGCCCGTATCGCCGGCGAAAAAGGCGCCGGGTCGCCAAAGGATAGGAAAATCGCACTTGGTCGCCGCTCCAGGGCCTTATCGAGTAGGCGCGGGTTCCTGGCGAGTGACCAAGTTATGAAGCCGCAGCCGACAGGTCGGTTGCCAGATCGCTCGAACTCTCACGTCAGCCAATCAGCGTCGCCATAGCCGCCGCCGATAAGCCCAAGCCCTCCGGCTGTACTGACCGCACCTGCGAGTTCCCCGCCCGATGCGAATGCCATCGGCGCGCTGATGATCGGATGCTGCAGTTTAAGCCGATCAGTGAGACGGGTTACGATGCGCATCATCACTCCAACAGATTGCCTTGAGTATCGCAGGTTCGGTTGATCCTATCGAGCCCCGCTCAGCGCCCCGCGATTAACGGCAACCAGAGCCGCCAGCGCAGTCGACCGACGGTTATGAGCCGGACCCTAACCCATCAGCAAACTTACGACCGGGCTTTGAGCCCGTCACCGATCGATCCAATGGCGCTGCGGTTACCTGGACCGACCTGAAAACCAGCCTGTCACAGCCTTAGCTTCGGTCCATCCAGCAATACGGCACGAAGCAGATTTCAACATCATGCGCGGCGTGAGATCTGCGTGGCCATCATCCTGAATCTCGTAAGCGCCAAATGGGCCTCGGCACATGAGGTCACTAACACTCTCGGTCTCTTTAGCCGCAGGCGGCAGTGAGCTCGGCTCAGCGCTCGTAATCGTTATCATTTGAGCGCTGGGTCTTGCGGTCCTGCTCTTCCGACTGCCGTGCCTTCTGTTTGTTGGCGTCCTTCTGCTTGGCTGCCACCTTCTCCTGCTCGGGGCCGGTGCGCGGCTGCTCCGGCTCGCGGGGATCGTCCCGAGTTGGAAGGTCTCGCCCTCGCGCCTCGCGCTCGGGGATAGGCTCGCCACCGCCACCACCACGACGCTGCTGCTGCCGCTCGAATTGCAGCCGCGCGAGACGGTCGTGCATCTTGTCGTTCACCTCTTCACGATACAGTTCGAACTGACCTTGATGCGCCGGCGGCAGCGTCTCGCGCATGTTGTCGAGAGCCTGATTGACGCGGGCCATCTGACGCCGCATTTCCAAGGGGGTTTGCGCCATGTTCAAATCTCCTATCAGTGCATTCAATTCTCTCATACCGGGATGGGACAGGAAAGACTTTTGCCCCGATCGATCAGCTCCGCGACCCGCGGCAGGACCTGGCTGCCCCTCCCCTGTCCGATCGCGACGGAACTGCAGAAAATTGTTGCCGATCGACTCCGCTGCCGTGAGAGCCTGACCGACTACGCCCGCGGTCCGCATCGTCGTCACAGTCTTTTGCCATGCGGCAGCAATTGCATCGCCGTTCACGACAAGGGATTGCCCATCCAAACGGCGTTGCCGCTTGGCCTCCACCCGCTCGATCGTCCTGGCGCTGACCTGGTAGCGCGGATCGCTCTGGGCGCGGCTGTAGGCTCCGGCATGCTCCTTCGTGAATGGCCGCGTCATCGCATGATCCAT
The DNA here is from genome assembly GCF_040319515.1 of Mesorhizobium sp. M0909. Lineage (NCBI taxonomy): Bacteria > Pseudomonadati > Pseudomonadota > Alphaproteobacteria > Hyphomicrobiales > Phyllobacteriaceae > Mesorhizobium > Mesorhizobium sp. M0909. The sequence goes on along the minus strand of NZ_JAMYOA010000027.1, from coordinate 3,990 downwards.
GCGCCGCGTCGCCACCATCGCAATGCCGTTCTCGCGTGCTTTTTCCGCAAAGATCTCGCGCCAGGCGACCAGATCCGGCTTGTAGAATTTCAGGCGCTCGCCGTCGGCTGCCCGTGCCTGCACCATCGCATGGATATGGACGTGCTTGGTGTCCTTGTGATGAGCCAGGACGAACTTGTATCCTGGCGCGCGCTCCTCGAGCACGGCGCGCGCCGCAGCCATGACGGCGTTGGCATCGGTGCCGGCCCTTGCCGAGAAAAGCAGGTGATAGGCATTGCGGCGCTCGCGCCCCGAAAACTGCGGGCGCCATTGTTCGTAGACCGAAGCCGCCGCCTTGGTGGAATTCTTCACCCCGGGCACAGGCTCGCCATTTGAATGGCGGACTTGGCTGTGGGTGCGGATGAACTTCTGCAGGAAATATTTCGCTTTGGGTTCACGGCTCACGGCCGCCGTTACCTCTGCCTTGGCGACCACCCCCGCCGCGCCCATAGCTTCAGACAAGCGCGCCTCGATCTTGTCGAGCGCCTTGCTGCGCGAATTTTCCCGACCGCCGGCCAGGACTCTCGCAAGCGGTCCGGCCCGCTCATCGGCGTGTGCGTAAACCTCCACCGTCTGTCCATCCTGCGCATAGATGAACGGTTTCGAACCGAATGCCTTCTTCAGCGCTTCGCTCAAGGCGGCATCGCTGACCTCGCCGGCGAGCTCGAAACGAACCTCCATAAAATTGGTATTCTCCAAGGGCGGTTCGAACGTCTCGCAAAACGTCTCCAAAAAAGCCTTTCTTGCGCCGCCTGTCGCAAGGACCTGTCCATCCTCGTCGAAAATCTCGATGTCGTGTTTCTCGCCTTTTTCGTCCTCGCGCTTCCCGATGTAATTGAGCAGCCGAGCGGCGGCCTCCTTGGTCGACGGAGGATTGGGCATGACCTTGAACACACCAGGCTGCGCACCTGCTGCATAGCCTGCCCGTGCCGCCACGGCCCGCGCCTGATAGCCCGCCCGCGCCGCCCGGGCAGTACCGTTCGAGCGACCAGCACCACGACCGCCGCCACCGCCGCGCCGCTTCCAGTCTTCCTCCTCCTCTTCCGGCCGGAAACCGGCGAGCGTGGCGCCATAGACCATGATCGGGGCGCTAGCGGCTTTGGGGGAGCTCGCAGCCGCGGCGGACTTCAGTGCGCCCCTGGAGACGGAGCTCCCCGCCACTCCTGTTACTCCCGGCGAAGAACGAGGGGCGCCCCTGCCGCTACCTACGGTCGAGCCGGCTTGACCGCGCCCGAGGCGTCCGCCGCCACCGGTCAGCTCATGACTTTTCATCAACTGGAATTCGCCGGCCTCGCGTCGGGCGCTCGTCACATACTTGTCGTCGTCATCCTCACGCTTCACGCCGGACCCGCGCCGCAGATAGCGCTCGATTTCGGCCGCGTAGCCAGCAAGACGACCGCTCATGGCCTGGCTACCCTCGCCTTGCGAGAGCCGACGGTCATCATTTTCAGTTCATCGCGAAACTGCCGCACAAGGTCGCCCACGGCGATCAGCGCCTGCTCAAGATCCTCATCATGGGCAACACGGCCGTCGTTCATGGCGCGCACGGCCTGATTGAAATTGATGCCGACTCGCCGCAGCTGATCGGTCATCTCAACGATCGCCGGCCGCAACGCCTCTGACGCGATAGGCAGGTGCCCAACCTCTGCCCGCATGAGACGCCGGACGACCTCGCTGACGGTTACGCTCTCCCGCTCTGCAATAGCTTTGAGACTGGCCAGCTCGTCAGCCGAAAACCGGATGTGCGTCACCTCGCCGTAGCGCTGTGACGCCTTCTTTACCGCTGCTTTTTGGGCGTCTGCATCCATCTCTCAAGCCCGCTTGCGGGCGCTAAGGCCCGCCAGGGCCGCGCCGCCTATTTTGTGTGTATCACAAAATAGGCTATCCTGCCAATGAAGAGCAAGAGGAATATAGCTACAGGCGCGCGCCTTCTTCACCAGCCCAGCTGTCGGCGCCAGCAGCGCGGGCGAAATGTTCCCATCGTGATTTGATGCCGATGTGTCTATGATGCGTTGGCGACTTGTTTCCATGTTAACATGGAAACAAGGGCCGTCTGATGGGCAGCCGGAAAAGCGTAGTCGGAAATGCGCAGTCGACGGGCCACCGGAGCCCTTCTTCGCTGAAGCAGCTGCGTAAAACTGCCCCTTTAGCGAGCTCTTATCGATGCGCGCCTGGGTTGCCAAACCAGTCTTCCCCGTCGACAATGTCCAATGTTTCGACCGTGATTTTGTTTCATGTGTCCATGATGACTTGTTTCCATGTTAACATGGAAACAAGGAGCCAACGCCGGAAGGAGGCCCCATGATCATCTCCGCTGCGATCCCAAAGGGCGGCACTGGCAAATCGACGATGCTGCGCACCCTCGCATCCGTCGCGCTGCATCGGGGCTATTCGGTCACTCTTATCGACGGCGACCGGCGGCAGAACATGAACCGCTGGTTCCAGATGCTGGGCGAAGCTGGCAATCGTCCTGACAGCCTGCAACTGGTGAGCGCGATGACCCCGAAGGAAATTCTTCGCGCGGCAGCCACTCACAACGGTGAACGCTCCGTCGTTTTGATCGATACGGAAGGCACCACAAATGACAACCTCATGGCCGGGCTCTTCGCGGCCGACATTGTCGTCGTGCCGGTCTATTTTGCCCTCGATGATGTGACCGCCGCAATCCAGATCACCGACCACTACATCCCGCTGGCGGTCGAGAGCCGGGGTAGACCGCTGCCTGCGATATTCGTGCTGACCAAGCAGACCATCATCGATGGCAGGGCGCGAGCCCTGACCGAACTGCGCGCCATCATCCAGGCCAACGGCACGCCCATTGCAGAACACGTCCTGCATAATCGTGTTGCCTACCGCGATCTTCAGACCGGGCAGACCCTTTACAGCCCCGAGGTGCCTGATGCGAAGGCGGTTGCCGAGAGCGAAGGGGTCTTCGACGACCTCTTGCAAACCTTCATCGAAGCCACAAGGAACGCGGCATGAGTGAAGAGACCGCACCGAAACCCGGTGACGACAAGAAAGCGCGCATGATGAAGGCGATCTCCACGCAGCCACCCGTACTGCCCAGCATGTTCATCCCACCGAAGGCCGAGCCGTCAGGGATCAAGGAGCAAGCTACGCCACAGACGCAGGAACCGACAAAGCCGTCCCCGGCAGTCGGGCCCGATTTCCGCAAGCTGCTGCGGCAGGGTCAGAAAAAGGACCCCATCGCCGGAAAGAAGATTCGCGAGGAGGAGATGATTCGCTGCGGGTACTATTTGACGGCCGTGGAGCAGCGCCAGTTCAAGTTGCTGGCGATCAGCAACGGACACAGCATGACCGAACTGCTGCGAAAGGCTGTCCAGGACTATATCCGCATTCATAAGCACAAACTGCCGAAGGAATAATCGGCGGTTTGGAGTCGCTGTCTCTTGCTGTAGCGGGTGATGTTCGTGGCTCTTTTGCGACGCGCAAAAAAAGGGCCCGCGACGGAACACTCCGTCGCAGGCCCTGAAATGTGTTTGCCTACTTGGGTTGGTTGAGGTGTTTCAGCACTTGGCCGAGGATTGTGTCTCGCACCGGACGCCCGCTGGCTGCCGCTTTGTCGTCGACCAGCTTTGCAGCCAGTTTGGGCGGCAGCGGCATGAAGTCGTAGCCGTCTGAGATGGCTGCGCGGCGAAGATCCTCAAGCGTTTTGAACGCGCATCATGGGTGCCGAGCCAAAGACCGGGCTCGTCGGTTTCTTCGTGCGGGAACGCTTGCAGGAAGTAGGTCCGAAGTGGTGGATCGTAGCCGATGACCGCGTCTGGATCCGAGCGGCCCTGTCCGGTGACGGCCAGTGACAGTGATGGTGTAGCGGCTCATTGCAACCTCCTTTTGCCGGTGGGGGGGGGGGGGGGGGGGGGGGGGGGGGCGCGGCGGGCCCCCCCCCCACCGCGGAGGGCGGGGGGGGTGGGAATGAAAAGAACCAGC
>NZ_JAMYOA010000026.1:0-64766 GCF_040319515.1 Mesorhizobium sp. M0909 | reverse complement strand
AACGCATACCCGGCGCGGACTGGCTGCTGCAGGGCCACACGGTCTGCCGGCGTTGCGGCTACGCCTATTATGGCAAGCGTGCGCCCGGTGCTTAAACACGTTCCTAATCTTCTTGTGCATGATGATGCCCGGGCTATCGGGAGTTGAGCTAGTCGGCGTTTGAGGGGTAGATCCGAGAGTACGGAAGCGCTGCCCCGTTCACGCGTCGATGACCCCTGATTTTAGTGCATTTACAACCGCAACCGTCCTGCTACTGCACCCCAATTTGCGCATGGAATTTTTTAAGTGAAATTTAACAGTATTTTCAGAAATACCGAGGATCGTCCCTATGTCTAAGGATGATTTACCTCTCGCAACCCAGAGCATACATTCCTTCTCTCTGGTAGAGAGACTAGTGACCGGTTCATTGCAACCCCACCTACCGAACAGACTGATGCTCAGGTGAAAATGTAATGCCGTCAACTCTAACAATGTAACAATTTTGCTTGGGATCTCGTGATCAGTGCGTTTAGCAAAGCTCACTATTGCAAAACTGTCGTTCGGGCCGTGTAAGGGAACGGTAACTCCGGATCTCAGGCCGAAAGTTGCAGCTTCGTCAAAAATGCGTCGCTCATTTTCGGTGGTGTTTGCGTCAGCGTACACATCGGTCCATCGAAGCGCCCCTAGTCTATGTTTAGCTTTTTTTATGACCGGATCTATCTTGCTATAATCCATATCCCGATATCGCTTCTGCCATTCATTTGGATAATTTAGCATTGTCGTCGGAGCGCCATAGAGCGGATCTGAAGTTTTGGAACCATGTGCTAGTGGGAGATAAGCCGCCCATGAGCAGTCAAACTTCTGCGAAAATGTAATCATCAGATCGAACAACTTTCGAGGATGGGCAACACCATAAGTCTGATCAAGGTAACAGCCGAACTCAATCATATCGCCGCGGTTAGTGAATTGCGTTGCACGCCAACAAGAGGACTCTTCGTATACTCTAGTTGTTTCCCCTGGAACTATTCTGGCCGGAGCTGATGGCGAGCGATCCATGGGCGTCTCCCTTATAGTCTTGCGTGTTTTGGCTACCGCGCACGTAGCTGTATCGGCAAAAGGTGCCGTCTTGGCGCGCAGTCGGTCGGCAGTTTTTGCCGGCCCGCATCAACGCTCAAGATTCGTGCCAACTGTCGCAGGATGCCAATCAGATTATATGTGCTGTTTGATCAACGATTTAGCTACATCCAGCTAGGTCTCGCCCGAACAACTCTGCTGTCGCACACTAGACAACACCAAAAGCCTTCACCGCGCGTCTCGATCAACAAGGCAGGATTCGGACTTCCCGTTTCGAAGACACACACATCGACCTGAAGGCGCCTTGCTTTTTGCGCCCGCTCAGACGGACGTTGTGCTTCACCCCGAAATCGGGCGGCGGAAATAGCGTACGGAACCACTCAAGAACTGCCCGTTCATATTACTTCGGCGTCATTCTGGCAGACTTCCTCCAGTCAGCAGCTAACGCCGGCGATTGACCCGAAAAGCTCGATGAACATCACGAACGGCGTCGCGCCAAGATTTCAATCTTAGCGTTTGGCGCTACTGTTAGTACCTTGTTTGCTAAAATATTCACCGGGTTGGTCGAAAAGAATGCAGCGCTTCTGCTAGGCGGTAAACCCAAACGCGACGCACTGATTCATTTCCCACATTGGCTAACTCACTCCGCTGTTGTTGCCTTCGCATAGCCCGTCCGCCTTGACGACAACATCAAAGTCGAGCCCGCGAATATAGCACTTTGCAGATTCGGGCCGGTCGAAGACCGGGAAACGCGCCGTCTTCACGTTGTACCGCTGCAGAAGCGACTTGGTGTACGCTTCGCTTGCTTCTAGTCGAGTTGCAGCACGATCTGGGCCAATTGTGGGGATCCCGTTGGTTTTCAAGAAATTCCCATAGCGCGTCGATGTGAGAGACTGAGAGACAAAGACTAAGTCTCTTGCACGGGCTTGCCAAAATCGTACTGCAGATACCGGATCGCTTAGCGAAATATTGGGGACGGAGCAGATGCGCTCGCCAGCAACTGACCGGTTTCCCGGCCCATAGAAGTCCCGTACGGAAGGGGCGCTCCGCTGGAAGAGGTCAGCTATCGTGTGTCCTCTCCCTGTCGAGTCGATGAGCTGCACATTGCAGCTGGGATTGGACATGCCTTCCTCCTTCGTTGTCCGATGATAAGCACGGCGAGGATCCTGAGCTCCTTCAGGCGATCGTCACCATCGACGACAACCTCTCCTCGGCAGTATCGGACGAGGCAATCATCGCCCTGACCGACGATGGCATTGACGAACTGAAGCAAATGCTTGCCCATGCTCGCCGTTCGACCGACGAATGGAACGACTTCCTCGACAGCTTTGTCGACGATGATGAGCTCATCGCGCGCATCAAAGCAAAATCTCCGCGGTAACAATCGGCCGGTTTTCAGGAGCAACCGCACGCATTACCAACTCGTCGTCTCGACACGTCGGGCTGTCAGTTCCTCCTCATGAGATCCCTGACGATCATCATCACCTCTCAAGCCGCCGTGTTCATTTGTTGCCGATCACGCTATCGATAGCGTCCTCGAGGATGTCGAGACCTTGGTTAAGCTGATCCTCGCCAATGACGAGAGGTGGCAGGCTGGCCGATGGCTGGCACATATTGGGGATCGCAATCGCTGAGTCGCCGAGATTGGTGGCAGCAAAGTCGGAACCCAGACAAAATGATCGGTGCTGCGCCCAAGCAGCCTTTTCGCAGACCGTAAAGGGGCGCCAGCGGGCCGCCAGCGCGCGCTGGCTTTCGAGGGCCAGCAACTCGCCTTGAGCCTTCAGGCGGCCTGCTGGCACAGGCAATTTTCGCTTGCGGGCCGACAAGGCGATTCGACCACACTTTAGCCGGCCGCGCACACAACTCGCTTAGTGCCTCGATCATCTGTCGCCCTAACCGAGCCTTGTTGGCGCGTTTGTTGCACTGACTGAATTTCTCGAATAGGTAACTTCAGCACCACTAGGAGATTGACTATGACAGACGACGCCGATGAACAGGCACCAGCCGATCTCTTGGGGCTGACGGCTGATATTGTGTCAGCTTATGTCCAGAAGAATGCTACGCCTGCGGCTGGTCTCCCGGCGCTGATTGCTAGCGTCAATTCTGCTTTGTTGAGCCTTAGCCAGCCGGTCGCGGCACAGCAACCAGCGCTTACTCCCGCGGTCAATCCGAAGAAGTCGGTGTTTCCTGACTACATCGTCAGCTTGGAGAACGGCCGCAAATTCAAGTCTATGAAGCGCCACTTAGGTTTGCTCGGCATGACACCTGACGAGTACAGAGCCAAGTGGGGTTTGCCGAAAGACTATCCGATGGTTGCAGCGAGCTACGCAGCACAGCGATCCGCCCTTGCCAAGTTAATCGGTCTAGGTCGCAAGGCGGGCGTAAACGTGGCTCCGATGAAAGCATCGGGAAAGCCGAAAGCCAAAGCCTAAACACCCGTGGTTGTGGAATTTCTGGACTCCGTGCCCTAACGGACGCATTCTCGCTCTGGGGAATGCGATGGGGCGTGTCAGCCGCTCGTCAAGCCGCGCCAACGCTTCACGGCCATGGTCAGCCCGCGCGGCACTGACGAGTATGTTCGGATCATACAACTGCCTCTCCACGTCCCTTTGCTCCGCGTCAATGCGGAGCTTGATCGGATCGGCGTCGATGCCGCTTTCGAGGTCGGCGATCTCGCTGATTGCCAGTCCGCATATTAGCGCCAGCTCCTCAATTGCTGCAGCCTATCGAGTCCCGGATCGCTCTGACGACGTTGGCGCCGGCGTCGACCGCGGCCGTTTCGGTTTCGGGGACAGCGTAATCTTTGCCGGAATAGGACATGGCAATCCATTGATCGAAATCGGGCCCAGTCTGCGACCTGCAAATTTTCTCCAGTCCGGTCTGCGGAAGGAGGCAGCAATGGCCTCCCCTCAATGATTTGCCAAGCCTGAAAAGCACGGCCGCGATTGGGGGCCGTGCAGCGGCGACGCGACGACGCCTCTCGCGTGACAATGGCCACTTTCGACCCTGCGAGACGACACGCACCGCAGCCTGGCCGCAACACTGCCAGGACCAAACGACTCGGCAATAGCACGGTCGTGCCGGTCGCACGCCGGCGTGGCAGACGATCTTATCGCGCGCACAGGAGCTATCAGAGGATCCCCCACGCCCGGTAGCGTCCCCTGCCCGTGATCTCGCGCAGGCCGAGTTCCGCGACGAGATTAAGCGCCCCACGCGTCGTCACCTTCAGGTCCTTTTCGATCATCGCGCTGGAGGACGAGCGGCCGCGCAAGAACGAGGTCGACGAGTTGCGGCAGCTTCGAATGTCCCCGCCGGCCGCGCAGGCGGCGCCCCATCTGCTCGCGGCAAGCATCAGCCGATCATGTTCTTTCAGGCCGGCGACGGCCGCTTCAGTGACGCCCTCCAGAAACCCGATCAGCCGCGCCGCCCCATCTCGGGCGCCGCCTTTCGCGCAGAATGGCGCCCAGCCCCCCTTGCCGAGCTGCTGGGCCGGCCGCCGGCGTTGCGGACCCGAGGCCCGATGCTGGTCGGGCCCTATGCCAACGGCAAGACGATGATCGCGGAACGGTTTGCCGTCGAGCATCTGAAAACCACCGAGCAGCAGCGGGAGTGGGTGGTCCAGACGCGTGAGGGTGCCGGCCTAGCCCATTTCTATGGAAGCATTCTGCAGGTATTACGCGCTCCGGTCGGCAATGGCCGGGATGTCGGCCGCAAGGCCGAACAGATCGATCGTCTGCTCGACAGTTTGAAGCCGAGGATCCTGATCTTCGACGAATTCCACACTGCGCTGCGCGGCCGGTCGCGGGACGTCGAGGCGGTTCTTGCATGGCGTCGCGTGTTTCCTGCTTCGTGCATGGCTGCGGTTTGCGGGATCGATGTCCCGCCTGCCACGCCGGGATTGTCGCCCCCGATCAGGCCGACCTGATCCCGCAGCACTTCTGCGCCCGCTGCGGCTTCGATCTGCGCCGGGCTCCGAAGGTCTCGGTGAAGACGGCGGCACGGCGCCTGGAACGCTCGATCGACGACATCTGCAAGGTGGAGATGGCCAAGGGATCGACGACGATCGGCGACCTGACTTCGCGCCTGCTGCGCGCGCCCTATCATTGCCGGCGTCTCATTGGGGAAGACGCTGACAAACCTGTCCACGTCCTCGCGTATCCGCTGCTTGGAATGGCTCGCGGACAAGCCCGCCGGCTGGTTGACGGCAGATGAGGACGATGCGGTTGTCGGGCGGCGTCGGTGTATTCTGGCTGCAGGCGGCCATGACCGCTTGATCGCTCACCTTGCGGATTTCATGGACAGGCATCAAGGATCGCCGAGCTCGGTGCGGTCGCCCCCGCCCGGCGCTAACCTTGGGGCTCTGCTCGAGGCCTACTCGCGCGCCACCGCCGGCGGGATCAGAACGAAGCGCCGTCGTGTTCTTGCGATCCTGCACGGATAGAGTCCGGCCGACCCATGGTGAGGAGATTCTATTCATCACCGACGCTGCTTGCTTCTTCTTCCTCGTCACTGGAAAAACCCGGCATGATGTCACCCGGCGCCGCGCAGATGGCCGATCAGGTCGCGGCTGATCTCCTTGCCGAAGAAAGACGACAGTTCTCCACGCGTGATCGGCTGGCAGTAGGCGATGCACATCAGCACCAGCACCTCCGACTACCTCAGATCGGCCGCCCGTTCGCTGCCGCCGACGGCCGTGCCAAATGCACTGCGGATGGCGTCGGCATAGGCCAGCCGCGTCCGGTGCCGAAAACCGCCGGCGACGGCGACCAGGTCGTAGGGGCGACCGCGCAGTTCCTCGCGGATGTCGTCGATCAAAAGATCGATGCTGCAGCTCTTGCCGACGGTGCGCGCCAGTATTTCGCGGCTGACCGGTTCACTGGCGGCGAAGATCGTTGCCTCGACGCAGTTCATCCATTCGCGCCAGCGCACCTCCGGCGGCAGATGATCCAACTCCCGGTCAAACAAATGGTCATTTGAACGACCGTCGCGTGGCCGACCTTCGCCTCTTCTTCCCTTGCTCTTCGCGCTCGGCGCCGCCTCCGACATCGCCTAAAGCCCGTAGATGCGGAACGTCATGCGGCCGGACAGCGAACAGCCGGCGCAGGCCACGGTCGCTCATCGCGGCCTTTTTGTCCCCGCGTGACGCGACGAGTGCGTCGTCGGATAGCAGCTGTTCGACAATAGCGTCCGCACCCTTTGCCCTCAACTTCGGCGCGATGGCGAGCAGGCGGTCGGCGCGGCGCTCCAGCTCGACCGACAGATCGATCGCCCGCAGTGCCGCGCGAGCCTGGGCGGCAAGCAGAGCTTTCGCACGCTTGGTTTCTGTCTCAATGCCCGTCACCGGAGAGCTCGTTGCCGATCGACGCGGGCGAGCGCTCATGCCCAAGAACGCCTCGGTGCCCAGTAGCGGGACGGCATGCTGCCAGCCCAGCTTTTGGGCGAGTAGCGCGTCGGCAAGCCACGGTCCCATGGCGCGTGGCAGGCCGTGGCCCTCGACGGCCGCGTAGGCGCCGGTCAGCGGCCCGACCGCGCCGTCGGTCGGGGCGAGCCGCCGCAGCGCGTCCGCCAGATCGCTGACCGCCGCGCCGTCGCGGACTCGACCGAATTCCTCCAATACCGCAGCGAGACTTTTCGTCGTCAGAAGCTCCTCTGCGGGCCGCGCTGCCAGCCGGCGCCAGCCGACGAGCAAAAGACCGGCCGGGCCGATGTCGCCGCCGGGGCGGGTGAGGAGCAAGGAATCGCGCAGCGCCGCTTCATCCTCGACGCGCCGCGCCTGCCGCGCCTGCCGCGCCGGCGGCCAGGGCAGCATCCTCAACGGTTTGCGCCGCCTCGACGCCTTGCGCAGCCAGCTCGGCACGGCGACAGTCGGAGCGGCCGCGGCGGCGCCGGGCGGCTGGACTGCGTGGCGCGGGAAAGGTTTCGGGTGCAGAATCGTCGTCGGCATGATGATTCATTGCGGCGCTTATTACCACACAAATGGCAGAAATCCGCCGCACCTGTCGCGGGACCATCATGCCCGCTAAGCTTGCCCTATCGCACGAAGCGGCAAAACGCCTAGCGCAGCACCTCCAGTCCGTGCTTCTGCACCACGGACAGCAGTTTCAGCGCCATCCCGCTCGGCCGCTTGGCGCCAGTCTCCCACTTCTGCACCGTCGATTCCGACGTGTTCAGATAGCGCGCGAACACCGGCTCGCTGACATGGCTCTTCTCACGCAGCGCCTTGATCTCGTCCGGCGCGAATTCTTGCGGCACCGCTAGGCAACTGCCGTCGAAGCTGCGCAGCGTCGCCTTGTCGATCGTTCCGGCCCGGTACATGCCTTCCACGGCGCTGTGGATCGCCTCGAAGGCTTCGCTCATGAACTTTGACTAGTCGTCATCACTGATTTCCAACAGGACCCCTGCTTTTAGCTCAGCCGCCAGATCGGCCCTCGATTTTCGCCGGTACAGCCCGGCCAACCCCGAAACGCCCGCAACTCATCGTCATCGATGTTCGCCCGGTCCTGATGGCTTAAGGACTACAACACAGTCCGGCCACACAGCGCGATCGGCAACAAGCCGCCGATATCGCTTATGAAAGGCTCATCAGCGGCCGTTCCGCCCTGAGCCTCCCATCCCGGAAGTTCCGGGTGGGGCGATCCAAAGACGGGGAGCAGCTCAAAAGTGAACAGGGCTAACTTATAAACGCGGACAAAACGGGGAGCACGTCAGCTCTGATCTTGTCACCGCGCCCGAGCGAAGCAGCGATATGCCGCCCATCGGAACGAACTGAGGCATATCTGAAGATTCATTCCTCACCTCATCATAGTCTGGCGGTTTATATCCAACTTCCTTGCAACTGCCGAAATGCTCAGCCCTTTGGCCAGCTCGGCTATCGCAGCCAGACCGCCAGATCAGAAAGAGCACGCTTACGAAATACGCCAGCTGAAGGAGCAGCGAACAAGCCAGCGTCGTGACGACTGCTGTGCCGATGGAATGAGAAGCCAAGTAGACAGTTAGTGCGGTGCTGCACAGCACCAGCCCCAGGACGCGACAAAAGATTCTAAAGGGCAACGCCGTTCTCCAGGTTTTGACTCCTCAGATCATGCTGCGACCTGGTCGGCCGCAATATGGGTCTGGCAGTTCTTCGGGCAGACGCGGCCGCAGGCTCCGCAGCCAATGCAGCGGCCGGCACGGTCGACGACCATGATCATGCGATTGAGCTCGCCGTCGAAATCGTCGTCTTCGCCGTCGCAGGCGCCGAGGATTTCACCCGCGTCGTCGACGCCGTAAAGATGCATGACCTCACGAGAGCAGACTTTGAAACAGCGGCCGCAGCCGATACAGGTCGTGCCGTCTATAGCGGTGAGATATTCCGGCATCCATCCGGAGCCGTCGCGGGTGGTGAATGTGCTCCTCATCGAAACTTCTTCATCGTAGCGAGCTCTCTCTTGGCACCATCCAACTCGGCAAAAACGGCCGACGTTTCCTTGGCAACTTCCTCTATCTCCGTCCATTTTCCCGGGAGATGCTCTGCAAGGTCGCGCAATTTCATCTTGGCAACTGCCGCGCGCAGCTGAAGCTTTCGGACTTTCTTCCCCATCTCATCTAGCTTTGACATAGATCCTCCTCGAAATCGGTTTCTTCACGCCCGTGCCACGTCGGGATAGGCTTCGATGCTGCAGCCGCATCGCCGGCTAGTTTCGTACCGGCCTGGAGCGAGCTTCCTGAACGTCTCGAAGCCGAACCGGTGGAAGTCTCGACGAAATGACCAACCGCCCGGCCGTGAAAAGCAATCGTCCGAAGCCCCCATGGGTTTCATCTCAATCATTGGCGGTGTCATCAGGCCGGAGCGCTCCTCGATCGCAAGCTCCACGGCGGTGTAAAACATGCCGAGCCTCCAGAGCACGTCCGGATCGAGATCGCCGATGATCGGATCGCACGGCGCTGTTTTCTGGTGATGATGAAGTCGCCCAGCAGTTCGGCGTCCGATTTGCCTTCCCGTGACCCGGAGGCATCCTGAGCACGGATCAGCCGCACGAGGCATCTGACAAAAGGCATGGCAAGCTCCGCCTCGTCCTCGTTGACAGCCGGGCTGACCGCGGCATAAGACATTTCGCCTTCTCCTCATTTCAGTCCTCTTCTTCGAAGCACGATGTCTGTTTTCGGGGACGCCTACTTCGGGCACACTTGCGCAGCCGACGCCCGGCTCGGGCCGGCCGATTCCACGCAATTGATGTCCCCGTGGCCGACCTTGAACACCTCCTCGACTGCGAAGTCCTCCACGCTGTTTCGCGTGGAACATCACTTCCGCCGCAATGCGGCCGGAGGTCATGAAGATTCGCGCCTCGATCCTGCTGCAAACGATCGACCAAGTGCTGCATGGACCCTCCTTGCTGCGGCCACGCCAAGGAAATGGACGAATTGGCCAGTAATCCATTTCGACCAATCAACCCTTTTTGTTTTTTCTCCTCGGCCGACCGCGCTTTGGCACCTTCGGGAAATTGTTTTGCGGAGCCGCACAGAGAGCGCCGTAACAAACCTTCCCACCCCTGTAGTTGGCGAGGGCCAGCAGCAAATCCGGCAGATGCTGCTCTTTCAATTCGTCCGGGACAGGCTCCGGACCGTCCAGCGACTGCAGTGCCAGTTCGACCAACTCGATCGCACGATCGGTGTTGCCGTTCTCGTAATAGTACCGGGCAACCGCGGGATAAGACCGGAACTTAGGGCTGTCGCCTTGCGGGGGATTCAGTGCCAGAATGTGTTCGGACAGCTCCTTGCCCATCGCAAAGCGCTCAGCGGGGGGAAGGCGCGAATGGTCATTGGCCGGATGGAAAAGCTGGTCTAGCGCCGAAACCATCCAATCCTGGGAGTTCTTGTCGATTGCGTTGCGGACCAATTGGCGCATCACGGGCAAGCCGGTCCACATGTCTTGTATTTTGTGAAGCAACAGGTGCGCATGAGCCAGGCGGCAATTGATGTCGTCCGGCATTAGGGCGATGCCCTCTTCGATCGCCCAGAGCGCCGTCTTCCAATCTTCTAACTTCACCGCCGCCCAGAATCTGTCGTCGATCGGCTTCTTCGACGCTTGTTCGCGCGCCATGGGTTCACTTGTGGCGATCCGCTCCGCATCGGCGGCTTTAGCTTTATCGCTGGTGCGCCAGCTGCCGTTGAGCGCTTTCGGCAAAACCTCATCGAGTTGCCCCGGATGACCAATAAAGGCGATGTGGCCGTCTCGGTCGACCTCGAACGAAATCGGAATCCCGACAGAAAAGGTGGGTTTCCTCCAAAGCTTGTTCATTTCGCCTGTGTAGTCGAACGCGATCCGATAGTTCAGATGCGAGCACTTTTCGGTCAACCAAGCTTTTAACTTGGTGCGAGCCTCAACGGCCGTTGGAGCGTCTTCATTAGCCGCTACTGCGACGACCTCAAGTCCGCTGTCCCTGTATTTCTCCTGTAGCCGCATCAGATCGAGCATCTCCGCCGCACATAGTTCGCACCAAGTTGCCCAAAATTCGACGATATAGACTTTGCCGGGCTGGAAGTTCGCAAGGGGCTCGCCACGTAGCCAGTCCTCCACTTTGATCGGAGGAGCCGGTGACCCCATCCGCAACATTATTTTGCTCTCCAAAGCTGTTGCCAAAGGTTGCGTGACCTTATGCGCAAGCTTGTTCCCCCTTTGAGACGGGGCACGAGGGTTCAACGAAGGGAGAGCATCGCTCGTCTTGCGCATCTGCGTGCAGTCAGCCTTCACTCAGTGTTGCTGAATCTCAATTCGCAAAGGCCGTGCCAACGCGCTCAGCGGGCAGTAAGCGCATGAATCGCTAGAAAAAGCCTCCAAATGCCAAGATGGCCGGTTGTATTGAACGCGACGTGTTTTCTGCCGCTGTCAGGTTTTGGACAAGTATCACGCGCTTCGCGTCGGCAGAAAAAGCGTGGCCCGGACGACTCAATATGCATTCGGGCCGAGGGACGAAGCCGATGGACATCATGACTGCGTTCGTTTGGCTACCGCCAGGGCTCGTCATCATCGTCCGCTTCACGCCACCGGCTTGAGCGTCTTACCGTTCCGGTCCGGAGGCGGTAGCGATCTCGCCATTTTGCGATTGCGAGGGGCCGCTCCATCCGAGCGCGGCCTGTGCCCCCTCGCCCGCCTTGCGATTGAATTCCTGGGCTGGCGACATGGGAGTTTTTCACGACGAAGCCGGTCCAGCTGTAGCTCGCCAATACCGCCATCCTCAGACCAATGATGATGTCGCGGCGAAAGAGGCCAGGATGAATGCCGCGCGTGCCGGCCGGTGAACTCTCCGAGTTCCTGCTTTGTGCCGATATTTTCTGTGTTCCCTGTGCTCAGGCGCTGCAGGGACCGCCGGTGCGAATGTGAGCGTTGTCGGAAGTTGACCAGCCCCAAAGACCGCTCGGTCGCCACGGGTCGGGACGGACCGACTGAAAACGCTGAAGATTCGGCCGTCCGCACCCCTAACCGCCTGCAATTCTTAGACCATGCCAAGGTGATTTATGCGATCGATTCCCGCCGACCGCGGCAGGAGCCCGACCGTTCCCACTCGAAGTTGAGGGCGTCGGCCACGGCACGGTGGTTGCGTTGTTAAGCCTCCCGGCCAGTAATGAGGAGATCGTGATGGAACGCATACGATGCCGCTACGGGTCCGAACTCGGTCGCGCTGAACGACCCTCTTTGACCTGACGCCGACCTGCGCCGTAATCGTGGCTGCAGTGATGACTGCCCATACCTCTGCCCGGCCGTTGGTCTCAGCATCACGGACCAACCTCGGGCGAGCAGAACCACTAGAGGCGTGCGCGGAGTTTTCGGGCGGCGCGGTGCAGATTGGCTCCGAGAAGCTTCGCGAAGCTTGCACGTTGCCCTTCTCCGACTTGGCATCAGGATAGTGACCCAGTGAATAGAGCTTCGAACAGCGTCGGTGCTGCTTCGGAACCCGTCAGCGAGCCAAAAACAGCGGCAATGGCGGCTTCCCAACTATCCATCTCGTCACGCCACCGAAGAGCCGCTCGCGCAGCCGGCGGCTGCCGTAAGCGCCCATGACTATCATGTCGGCAGACGTGTCGATTGCGTGCTGCGCGAGCACCGTGGCCACCGGTTTGCCGGCACTCGGCAGCAGGTCAACCGACACCCGAGCACCGTGCCGAGTGAGATAGGCAGCGATGTCGGCTCCCGGCTCGGCGCCGCTTCCGGTCCAGGTCGCCACAGGATCGACGAGGGCGACACGAACTTCCTCGGCGGCGGATAGCAGATCCAGCGCTTCCCGAACCGCGCGGGACGCCTCGGCTCGCGACTCCCAGCCGACCAGCACGCGCTGTGGCGAC
This sequence comes from Mesorhizobium sp. M0909, assembly GCF_040319515.1. Classification (NCBI taxonomy): domain Bacteria; kingdom Pseudomonadati; phylum Pseudomonadota; class Alphaproteobacteria; order Hyphomicrobiales; family Phyllobacteriaceae; genus Mesorhizobium; species Mesorhizobium sp. M0909. The sequence continues at coordinate 52,394 of NZ_JAMYOA010000026.1, read as the reverse complement.
AGAGTCGCCTCAGCGCCCTCCGGCACGACAAGCACCGGCTTTCCGGTCTCGAACAAGCTGCCGTTGATAACAAGGGGTCCGAGGTTAATGTCGTTGAGAAGTGCGGGGCCGACGATTGTCAGGTCGTTGCAGAGCGCCCGCTGTCGCACCGCGTCACCGACGCTGGCCTGATCGCAGTTGGCAGTATCGACATCATAGCACCGCCACGTGGCTCTCAGCAGTTTGTGAATTTCCCTGGATATCTTTTCCAGCCTGGCTATGTCCTGTGAAAATCTTTCGATCTGCCTAAACCGTTTGTTCAGTCTGGCGATGGCCTGTGCGCGTTGTCCAGGCCACTCGGGGATGTCATCGCCGAGCAGTGGAGACGGCACAATGAGCGGCGGAGGCGAAATCACCAGTACGGAAAGAAACGCGCCGACTTCGGCACACAAGCTGGCAGCTGTTCTGACATCCTGATCGGAGTGGTCAGCTCCCGTCACACTGAGTACGCTTCTGAAAGCCATTTGACTGCTTCTTTCTGAATATGTCGTACCTGCCGGCGCGTTTCGAAGCCGCAAGACTTGCCCTCAGGACGGCGGAAATGCGGAGTGGCACCACATCGGTTATCTATTCAGCCGTCCGGCCACTCGAGCGAGTAGCCGGCCGACCTGACGGTACGAATGACGCTGGAGGGGGAGGCCGCCTTCAGCGCCTTTCTGAGCCGGCTGATATGGACATCCACGGTGCGTACACCGACATGGATATTGGGCGGCCAGGCCGCGCTGATCAGCTCGTCTCTGGTGAAGACCTTGCCGGGAGTCTCAAGCAAAAGCCGCAGCAGGTTGAACTCGATCGGCCCAAGGTGGACTTCGTGGCCATTACCCCGAACCCGGTGGGCATCGAGCCTTATCTCAAGGTCGCCACAGGAGATCCAGCCGCCGTTTTCGATCCCGTTCGAACCCGGCTTTGGCAGCGCCAGCTTCATCCGTAGACAGTCAAGCAGCTTGGCCGGCGCGAAGGGCCGCACAAAGCTCTCGTCAATGCCTGCCTTCCAGAGATCGAGGTGCTGGTTCTCGGCGCCGGGCGCGATCAGGGCAATAACGGGCAGGCCGCCGGTCCGGGGCTCCCCCTTGAGCCGGGCGCAGATTGTGGAGCCTGTCGCGCTTGTTGGCTGGCAGTCCAGCACCACGGCCTTCGGCGCCCGTTCACTGGCCAATGCAAGCGCCTCCTCCACGCCGCCGGCCAGTTGAATCGTGAAGCCATCCACCTCCAGAATGTGGCTGTGGACCAGATAGAACTCCGGATCCTGCGAACAGATCAGGACCAGTGGCTTCATCAGCGCTGCCCCAAGAACCACATCGGCCTCGATTGAGAGGGCTGGCCATCGCATGTCCTCAAGGCCTGACACGATCCCGTTGATCGAAAATCGGTTCCATCACGCCCGCGCCACCTCGGGATGAGCCTCAATGGCTGCGGTGGCATCGCTGGCCAGTTTGGTACCGGCCGCGGCGAGTTTCCAGAACGTCTCGAAACCGAACCGGTGGACGTCGCGCAGAGTCTTCGACAGAACGACCAACCGCCCCGCCGTGAGAAGCACGCGCCCGAAGCCCTCATGGCTCATCTCCATCATCGGCGATGCCATCAGGCCGGAGCGCTCCTCGATCGCAAGCCCGACGGCGGTGTAAAACATCTCGAGCCTCCACAGCACGTCCGGATCGGGATCGCCGATGATAGGGATCGCACGGCGCTGTTCCCTGGTGATGATGAAGTCGCCCAGCAGCTCGGCGTCCGATTTGCCTTCCCAAGACCCGTGGGAATCATGAGCCCGGACCAGCCGCACAAGACATTTGACGAACGGGGTGGCAAGGGCCGCCTCGTCTTCGGCGACAGCAGGGCTAACCACGGCGTCAGACATTTCGCCTACTCCTCATTTCAGTCCTCGTCCTCGAAGGACGGTTTCTGTTCGGCGACACCTGCCTGCGCCAGCACCTTGCGCAGCCAAGGGGGAGGACACGTCCTGAGCATCATCTGCGTGCGCAACAGCACCTCTTGGATGGTTTGGGGCTGCGGCACTTTGATCGGATGAATTTTTGCCGAAACAACCTTGGCTGCCGAAGGTCCGCCGATAGCCAGACAAAACAGGAGATGACAGCCCTTCAGCGCCTCGACTTTCGGGGTGATGCGATCATCGCCCTCAGTCCGATGATTCCCGCTCTCGTCGGAAACGTCATCGAAGGCCACGGCTTCGACGAGATTCCATTCCTCGCGCATCACATCGTAGACAGCAAAACGCCTGGCCGATCCGAAATGGGCATTGAGGTTCTTCATGTCGTGCGTGGCGATCGCCACGCGCAATGCGCCGGCTTGGCGTTCCGGCCTCGGTGCGTGAACCTCGTCAGTGACGAGCGAGAGGCGACGAACGGAGCTCATCTGGCATTTCTCGCTTGCGGAGTGGATCAAGCGCCTCAGGCGTCGGCGCGTGCCGGTTGGCTTCAAAAATGTTGGCAACCTCGAAGATCAGGTCGCGGGTCCCCTGGTAGAGGATTGTGAGCTTGTGCTGGCTGCCGAGCCGGTCGAAGATCGGGAAGCCGACCCGCATGAGCGGAATGCCGAGGCGCTGCGCCGCCTGGCGGCCGTGGGAATGAGTGACGAGAAGATCAGCGCCGGCGCCAAGAGCTTCCAAATCGCCGAGATCGCCGATCTGAACCGACTGCGCCGGTACTTCCTCCAAAATTTTCGACATGTCGGTCGTGGTGACCGCCGCCGCGATTTCGGAGCCCATGCCGATGAAGAAGCTCGCGAGTTGGTAGAGTTGGTCTGGTTCAGCAGCGATCGCAATTTTCTTGCCTCCAAAGTGGAAATGTCCGTCGAGCAACGCGTCCTGCAACTGCGCCCGGCGACGGCGCACCCGAGCCGGCGCCGCCGCGCCCGAAACCGCGGACAGCAGCGAGACGAACCGGTCGGCGTCCTTCAATCCAGTCAGCGACCGGAACAGCACGTAAGGCACGCCGGTCAACCTCTGCAGCAGCTCGGCCGGGCGGCGCATATGCTCACCGATGACGATGCATCGCTCGGCCGTGCCAAGCTCGCGGATATCCTCGACGCTGGTGCCGCCATAGGTGGTGGTGACCCAGCGGTCGGGCACCGTACCGTCGAGCGAGCCGGAGATGTCTGGCAGAATCACGGGCTTCAGTCCAAAGCTTTCAACCATCTCACGCAAATGCTCGATATCAGCCACAGTGAGGTTCCAGCCAGGCAGGATCACGATCTTCTTCGACTGCCGCGCCTGCTCGCCGGGCCCCGTAATCCTTTCGATCATCGCGGTGACAGCCTTGGCCCAGCCCTCTTCGATCGCGCCGTCGAAATCCGGTGTGTTGGCTAGCACCACCTCCGTACCCGCGAGTTCTTCCATGCGCTTCAGCCTGATATCGGCGATATCTCCTGCGCAGTCTTCGCCACGGGTTTCGACCAGCGCCGTCGTGCAGACCCCGATCAGCGTTGGCTTTGTGCGGGCCTTGAGGTTGAGGATCGCCTCTTCCAGATGGTCTGCCCCGCCGAGGATCGTCGCCACCTCGTCCATCGCCGTTGTCTGCAAGGGGATGGCTTCCTTGAAATGCCGCACGAAGAGCACGAGCGCGAAGCTGGTGCAGCCCTGGCTGCCGTGGAACACCGGCATCGCACCGTCGACCCCAAGGAAGGCGAAGGCGGCACCCAACGGCTGCGATGATTTCAGCGGATTGACCGCCGCCGCTTTGGTCTGGGAAAGGATACGGACCATCGGCTTTCCTCAACACTCGCCGAAATCGTCGGCCATCGTGCCGGCGAATTCCTGGACAGCATGCAAGGTCGCGGCCTCGCTTTTCGTGCTCGGCAGTTCCTCCCTCACCGCAGGCTGGCAATCCCATGGTGCCGGTTCCCGCACCTGGCGCCAGATCGGGTTATGAATGGCGAGTTCGATCTGGCGTACGAGTTCCACCATGCCGTCATAGCCGGCGTAAGGGTGTTGGCGCTCCTGGTTGATATCGAGCCAGGGTGTCTTGGCCTTCAGCGCGATGAATTGCGTGCGCCCGCCCGACAGCATGATATCGGCGTTGTGTTCCGAGAGCATGGCGTAAAGTTCGCGCGGCGCCATCTGCTCGAATATGTGGTTGTCGTCCTTGAGGATCTGCTTGATGCGCTCCTTGTCTTCGACGGTCGACTTCTTGACAGAGGTGCCGACGATCTCGATGCCGATCTCCATCAGCGCATGGACGACCGACCAGGCCTTCACACCGCCGGTGTTGAGCAGCACGCGCTTGCCTTCGAGCCTCGGCCGGTAGGCCGCGAGCTTCTTCCAAGCGATCGCCTCCTCCTCTGCAATCAATGCCTCGGTGCGGCAGAGGATCTCCGGATCGGCACCCTTCTTCACCAGCAGCTGAGAGATCTGTCGGAGCGCTTCAGAGGTGTCGGTGATGCCGTAGAAGGAGCCCTCGAAAAACGGGATGTCCCAGCGCTGCTCCATCTTGCGGGCGAGATTGATGAGCGCGGTCGAGCACACCATCATAGCCGCCCGGGCGCGGTGCGCGCAGGCAATGTCGAAGTAACGCGCGTCACCCGGAATGCAGGCGCGCACCCGGATGCCCAGCCGATCAAGGAGCGGCTTCACCAGCCAGAATTCGCCCGAGAGGTTGAATTCGCCAAGGATATTGATGTCGTAAGGGCCGGCATCGTCGGGCTCCGCCGTGCCGATGACATGATCGAGCAACGCCTCGCCGGCAAGCTTGTTGCCGAGATTCTTGGAGCCGACGAAGCCCGGCGCATTGACCGGCACCACCGGCAGCCCGAACTTTTCCGCCGCGTCCTTGCAGACGGCCTCGATGTCGTCGCCGATCAGCGCCGTCACGCAGGTCGCATAGACGAAGATAGCCGGCGGCCTATGCGCTTCCTTGATCTCGCGGATCGCTTTGAAAAGCTTCCGCTCGCCCTGCCCCATCACAACGTCGAGTTCGGTGAGGTCGGTCGTGAAGCTCGTGCGCCACAGCGTTGGCCCGGACGAAGCCGCACCGCGGTTGTCCCAGGAATTGCCCTCGCAGGCGAGCGGCGCATGGATCAGGTGCGCGACGTCGGTGATCGGCTGCAGCACGATCTTGGCGCCGTCGAAGGCGCAGCCGCCGGCCGCCGCCCCGGGGGTCAGTGGCTTCGAACAGCCCTCCTTGCGCGCCTTGGCATCCTTGCCGCGGTTCTGCTCGCAAGCGGGCTCTTTGAAGACATCCTGGATTTTGGCTCTGAGCGAGGACATTGCGTCGGTCTCCAAAGTCCCTCGGGAAGACGACCGGCCTCACCGAAGAGCCGGCCGCCACGCTTAGCGGGTGAGGTCATACGAATAGTCCGTCACGCCCGTCTCGCCTGTCTCGCGATCGAGCTTGTCGAAGATCTTGTCGAGGATCGTCGTCAGGACGCGCAACCCGCCTTGGTATCCCATAAGCGCAAACCGATGGTGATGGTGGCGGTCGAAGATCGGAAATGTCAGCCGGATCAGCGGCGTGCCCGTGTCGCGCTCCAGATACTTGCCATAGGAGTTGCCGATCAGCAGGTCCACCGGCTCGGTGAAGAGCAGCGAGCGCATCGCCCAGAGGTCCTTGCCCGCCCAGACTTGAGCATCCTTGCCGAAGGGCGAGGATGCGAGCAGTTCCTTCAAGTCCGCTTCCCAGGCCGAGGTGCCGTTGGTGGCGAGGCAATGGGTCGGCTCGCCGCCCGTCTCCATGATGAAGCGGGCCATGGCGTAGACAAAGTCTGGATCACCGTAGATGGCGTATGTCTTACCATGCAGCCAGGATTGGCTGTCCGCCATGGCGTCAACAAGTCGGCCGCGCTCCAGGCGGATTGCCTCGGGGATTTGCTTGCCGGAAATCGCGGAGACCTGCATCAGGAAGTCGTCGGTCGCCTGGACGCCGAGAGGGTAATGGAACGAAGCGGTCGCCTGCCCGACCACCTCGCAATACTCCAGTGTTTTTCGGGTGTTGTAATGCTGTAGCGAAAGTGTCGCCTCGGCGTTGAGTGCCTTCCTCACGTCTTCGATCTTCGTGCCGCCGTCGTACATGCGGTATTCGCCGTCCGACGGCGTGTCGAACTGGTCAGAGGCGTCTTGGATGAAGGTATAGGACACGCCTATCAGATCGAGCAGGCGCTTGAGCTCCCGGTTGTTGCCAACGCAAAAGCCATCGAAACCCGGAATGATGTTGATGGTTGCCTCGGCTTCCGTTCGCTCCTCGCCTTTCCAGAAGTGCTCCAAAATGCCCTTGACCGTTACGTCATAGCCGTCGACATGGCTGCCGACGAAGGCCGGCGTGTGGGCGAAGGGCACGTCGAAGTCGCGCGGGACCGAGCCTTGGTCCTTGGCGTTCTGGATGAAGCTGTGCAGGTCGTCGCCAATGACCTCGGCCATACAAGTGGTCGAGACTGCGATCATCTTCGGATCGTAGAGTTGGTACGTGTTGGCGAGCCCGTCAACCATGTTCTTCAGGCCACCGAACACTGCCGCGTCCTCGGTCATCGAGGAGGAAACTGCCGAAGCAGGCTCCTTGAAATGGCGCGACAGGTGCGATCGGTAATAGGCCACGCAGCCCTGGCTGCCATGAACGAAGGACATGGTTCGCTCGAATCCCGCGGCCGCGAACACCGCGCCGAGCGGCTGGCAGGCCTTCGCGGGGTTCACGACAAGCGCTTCGCGAGCGAGGTTCTTTTCGCGGTATTCCCACGTCTTGGTGAATTCGCGTTGGTCGGTAACGACCTGGTCCGGGTGCGGACATTCGAAATTCAGCCTCTTCTCGGCGAGCATCTGCCTGTATTCCGGCTCGCGGAACAGGGGAGCGTGGTCGAGAACTTTTTCAGCCGACTGCGGCATGGGTGGTTACCTCTTTCCATCTGGCCCGCCATACGGCGGCACAGGGACGTCGAAACGTTTCAGGTCTCCCGCGGACAAAGGGCCACAGGCGTTTAACGGCCTCCCGGCTTACGGGAGGCCAGGTTTTCATTCGGCTGCGATCGCCGCCGACGGCTCGGCTTTTTTCTTCCAGGGGGCGTCGTAGAGGTTCCAGACCGGGTTGTTGATGGCCAGATCCATGTCGCGGGCGAAGATGGCAAAGCCGTCGTAGCCGTGATACGGGCCGGAATAATCCCAGGAATGCATTTGACGGAACGGTATGCCCATCTTCTGGACCGGGTACTTCTCTTTGATGCCGGAGCCCACGAGATCAGGACGGATCCCCTCGATGAACTTCTCCAACTCGTAACCAGTCACGTCGTCATAGATCAGCGTGCCCTTCTTCACGTAGTGGCCGGTGCGCTGATAATCGTCGTTATGGCCAAATTCGTAGCCAGTGCCGACAATAACCATGCCCAGATCCTCATATGCCGTGACGACGTGACGGGGGCGCAGCCCGCCGACATAGAGCATCACCGTCCTGCCTTCGAGGCGCGGCCGGTACTTCGCGATGACGGCATCGACCAACGGCCGGTATTTGGCGATGACCGCCTCGGCCTTGGCCTCGATTTCCGGCCCGAAATGCTTGGCTATCTTGCGCAGAGAGGCTTCGGTCTGGGAGGGGCCGAAGAAATTGTACTCCATCCAGTCGATGCCATACTTTTCCTCCATATGCCGGCAGATGTAGTTCATCGACCTGTAGCAATGGATGAGATTGAGCTTGGCCTTCGGCGCGCGCTCTATTTCGGCCAGCGTAGCGTCGCCCGACCAGTTGCCGACCACGCGCAGGCCCATCTCCTCGAGCAGGATGCGCGAAGCCCAGGCGTCGCCGCCGATATTATAGTCGCCGATCACATTGACATCGTACGGGCCGGCCTCGAACTCGACGTCCTTCTTCTCGAACACCCAGTCGCGGATCGCGTCGTTGGCGATGTGGTGGCCGAGGGATTGCGAAACGCCGCGGAAGCCCTCGCAGCGCACCGGCACGATTGTCTTTTCGTGCTCCTTGGCCTTGTTGCGGGACACAGCTTCGGTGTCGTCGCCAATCAGGCCGATCGGGCATTCGGATTGCACAGTCATGCCCTTGTTCAGCGGAAACAGTTCCTCGATCTCGTCGATGATCCGTTCCAGCTTCTTGTCGCCGCCGAAAACAATGTCCTTCTCCTGGAAATCGGAGGTGAACTGCATCGTGACGAAAGTGTCGATGCCGGTCGTGCCGACGTAGTAGTTGCGGCGTTGAGACCAGGAATATTGCCCGCAGCCGACCGGGCCGTGCGAGATATGGACCATATCCTTGACTGGACCCCACACCACGCCTTTCGAGCCGGCATAGGCGCAGCCGCGAATCGTCATCACGCCGGGGATGGACTTGATGTTCGATTTGACCTCGCATTCGGAAAGGCCCTCGCTTTCCTCGCCAGCCTCGTCGCCGCTCTTTGCGACGCTGAGGTGCTTTCTGCGGCGCTTCGCCGACTTGTCAGGATATTGCGACAGCACCTCCTCGATAAGCTTCGCATGGAGGGCACCGTCATTCTCATATTCCAGGCTCATGGGACCCCTTTCAAGGTTCAGGGTGACGCCTCACCGACGAGGCGCCGTTCTTTGAAAGGCGCACCAGGTCAGGCGGCGCCTCATGTCACAGCGGTCGCTACTGTGCGGCCGCCTTGGCCGCTTCCTTGACCTGAAGCTCGGCAAGCATCTGCTCGTCGGTCTTCATGATGCCGAAGTCGAGCAGCATGTCCTCGAGCTCCTCCATGGTGATCGGGGTCGGGATGGTGCCCTGGCCCGAATTCCCGTGGATCTTCTCGGCCAGCGCCCTGTATTCCCCGGCCTGCTTCGAGTCCGGCGCATACTGGATCACAGACATCTTCCTGAGCTCGGCGTGCTGGACGATGTTGTCGCGCGGCACGAAGTGGATGAGCTTGGAATTGAGCCTGGAAGCCAGCGCTTCGGCGAGGTCGAGCTCGCGATCGGTTTGGCGCTCGTTGCAGATCAGGCCGCCGAGCCGCACGCCGCCCGAATGGGCGTATTTCAGGATGCCCTTGGCGATGTTGTTGGCGGCATAGAGCGCCATCATCTCGCCGGACATGACGATATAGATTTCCTGGGCCTTGTTCTCGCGGATCGGCATCGCGAAACCGCCGCACACCACATCCCCGAGCACGTCGTAGGAGACATAGTCGACATCGTCGTAGGCACCGTTCTCCTCGAGGAAGTTGATCGAGGTGATCACGCCGCGGCCGGCGCAGCCGACACCCGGCTCAGGGCCGCCCGACTCCACGCATTTGATGCCTTTGTAGCCGATCTTGAGCACGTCCGCGAGTTCCAGGTCTTCCACCGAACCTTCCTCTGCCGCGAGGTGCAGGACTGTATCCTGCGCCTTCGCGTTCAGGATCAGGCGGGTGGAGTCGGCTTTGGGGTCGCAGCCGACGATGAGGATTCTCTGCCCGAGGTCGACAAGGGCGGCGAGCGTATTTTGGGACGTGGTGGACTTGCCGATGCCGCCCTTGCCGTAAAAGGCGATCTGACGCAAACCTGACATGTAGCTTTCCTTCCTTCGTTCCATTCATCGCGGCTACCGCGACATGAATGCCGGTCGGGCAGCTGTCGCCGCCTCGCACCCAAGGATCTCAAGACTCGTGCCAATTTGGCTGATCGAACCGAAGAATAATTTCATGGTTGCTTTTCAGGGATTTAGCTTGAGGCCAAAGAAAGGATCGTCGGAACAAGCCGTGTAGCGGACCCGACAATGGCGACATAAAGCGTCGGATCGCGATCCTCAGTCACCGCATTCGTGAACCGCATCGTTGTGTCGAGGTGGGCGAACAGCATCTCGACCTCTAGCGTTAATTGCGGGATGCTGCGAACTCTTCTGTTCCGGCGAGCTGACGTACTTGGTTCTCGCGTGTCCTCATCGAAACTGCGCGGAATCTTGCGCGCCACGCTGGCATACCATCGATCCACGGCCATCCATCCGGGGCCACGGGCGGATAATTCCGCCATATCACCAACCCAAGGGGACTCGGCTCACTTATCGGCGCAGGAGTTCAGTATCGGCGTCATCGCCTTCACATGTTCGTCGATCCGCTCGAGCACTTTCGCTGCGACAACGTCGCGCTCAGGCAGATGCCACCAGTGCTCGTTGACGAGTTCGACGGTCTCGACCACTGCCTTCAGGACTGCCGGCTCCGGAAGCCTTGCACGGTTCGCAAATGCTTTCCATCGCGGTGCTGCTAGCGCCTTGAACGAGCGCTCCCCTCCAAGCGAAAGCGCCATGGCGTCGGCGGGAATATATGGCACGGTCGACAGAACGTCGTAGATTGGTGCAAGCACCGGCTTGTCGCCGTTACCGGGATAAATCAAAGACCAGTTCTTCAGGTGCATGTCGCCATTGCCAGTGATGACCGTCAGCGCCAGGCGGCGGACGAATTCGAGAGCCGCCGTAGGCGAGACGGCCACGCCAAGGGCCAAGGCTATGTCGTGATAAGCGGCCCCCTCATATTTGCGCGAGGGATAGACACCGAAGACCTGAGCGAAATCCTCGATGTGTATCCTCTCGCCATCGGCGCCGCGATCGAAGCGTTTGACGAGAAGGACCTTGCCCTCCGACAGCGTGTTGAATTCTTCGGGAACGCCCTCAAAATCGGACTTCTCGACCAGTTCGCATTCAGGAACCTCCATGCCGATTGCTGCAGCCAGCGCCAGGTTGGCGAATTCGTTCTCGGAAACGCCCGGAAACGCCGTCGAAGGGAACTTGGCGATGTACCGGCCCTGCTCGTCGTCCATCGGCAAGGTAAGGCCGCCGCCTTTTCCAGTGTTCTTCATGACCGACAGCTTCATCTGCACGCCGGCAAGTGAGAACCGTGCCTTGGGCTTATCCTTTGAAGCATCCTGCGAAACCGCTATCGCGCCGTCACTGGGCAACGCCCGTACGGCTCCCGGCAGATCGGCCCCCAGCGCCGCTAAAAGATCGAAATCATTGCCTGGCCGCACATTGCCTTCGTGGTGCTTTTCCATCGCCTCGCGCAATTTCTCCTCCGGCAGGAGGTTCGCGAAGAAAGCGGGCAAGGCGCCCGCCAGAGGCTTCGGATCTTTCCGCAATCCTCCCGTCGCTGCCCGGAACGACAGGCTGAAAACCGGAAAGCCGCCCGTCGCGCGGTAGGCCTCATCGAAGTTGAATGCATTGAAATCGCCCGGCGTCCTAACGATTGTGCCGATCTTCAGTGCGTTCAAGAGCACGTCCAGCGACGGGATCGTCTTAGCTGCGCGAAAGACTGGAGCCATGATCGTCATCGTCAGGTTGAGAAACAAAGGCGGGTTGATCGTCATCATCATGCGGACGCAATAGAGCCTGGACAGCCGGCACCATGACTTGCGGAACCAGCATCATTTCCAGACCGAGCGCGCGAGCGATATTCATGAGCGTCGTCGCACGCGCCGCTGCGGCTCCCTTTTCGATGTCGCGATAGCGGGGACGGGATATACCCGCCGAGTCGGCGACCTGCTCCTGCGTCATGGCAGCGGCCAGCCTCGCCTGCCTGAAAAGCCCACCGATTTCGCGCAGAATCCCCGATTCAGAGTCCATCATGATACCTATACGATCCATTCCAATGCGCGATGATACGCAAAGGTATCTCATCCAGCGAGCAAGTCAAAACTTTTATGATCTGTTCGCGTATCATATATGAAGATAATGATATCCAAAGAGATCAATCCTTCTTCGGGGATCTCTCCGGCTTTAGCGCCGCACAGCGAACGGCGTTCCTCCGAGAACAGCTGCTATGGCCACCGGGCTCCTCTGATGGCGCCGCCGCCGGTTTGCCAGGCTTCTTGCGGCCTGCGGCCTGGCGCTGCTCTTCTTTTTCGGCCTCGATCCGGCGCTCTTCTTGCGCCGCAAGCTTGGCCTCGGCCTCCAGCGACGGCATCGCCTGCTTGAGCTTGGCCAGCCGGTTCTGCTTGTCGCCGGCCCAATCCGGCATCTCGTCGCCGCGCTTGTCCTTGCCGAAAGTCACGTCCTCCTCGGTGCACGAACAGCGCCTCGAGCGCCTTCAAATGCCGCTTGCGGAAGTCGCTGATCGTCCGGAAATGCGGCGGATCGAGCGCCACGATCATCACAAAATCATTCCGTTCGCGGCAGGCCCTGGCCGGCTGTTTTCGCCAGCTTTGGCCATCGACCGCCTGTTGCGTTCCTTCGCCCCCCCTCTGTCCCTCCAGCATCAAAGGGACCGTCGCGGCGCACCCGCCCTTCCTGCTCAAACCACATTCAATTCCCTGAAAGCTCGCCCTCCAGCGACACGGCTGTACCCGAACGCCGAGCAATCCACCGTGCGATAGCCGCCATGCACTATCAGTTCGGCCAGCGCCTTGCCGACCGCCGGAGCCTGCTGCAAGCCGTGACCGGAAAACCCGTTGGCGAAGAGGAAATTGCCGACCTCCGGGTGCGGGCCGATCACCGCGTTCTGGTCGAGCGTGTTGTAGTCGTAATGGCCGACCCAGGCGCGCGTCGGCTTGATCGCCTCGAAGGCTGGAATGCGGGTCGCCAGCACCGGCCAGATCACCTCTTCGAACAGCGGCCAGTCGGGGTCGAAGTCGGCGGGATCGGCCGGTCCTTCGCCCTCTTCCGCCTCGGCGCCCCCGGTGATGTAGACCGAGCCCTCCGGGCGGACATAGATGCCGCTCGGGTCGACCAGCAGCGGCATGTCGTCATATTTTTCGCGCGCCTCGAAGACGAAGACGTTGCGCTTGCGCGGCTCCACTGGCAGCGCCAGCCCGGCCATTGCTGCCACCTTGCCGGCATTCGGCCCGGCGGCGTTAACGACGGTGCCGGCCTCGAGCCGCTCGCCATTGTCGAGGGTCACACCGGCGACGCGCTTCCCCTGCCGCTCGATACCGGTCACCGACGCGGTGATGAAATCAATGTTCTTGCTTCGCAGTGCCTTGCGGAACAGCATCAGCATCGCATGCGCGTCGAACCAGCCTTCGCCGCTGCGGCCATAGGCGCCGGCGGAAATGCCCTCGACCGACAGCCACGGAAAGCGGCGGACGAGCGCCTCGGCATCCTCGAGCACGATATCGGCGCCCTCGGCCATCTGCGCCTCGTGGTTGGCCCGCAGGATCGGCAGCCCGTTCTCGCCGGCAAGGATGAGGTAGCCGCCTTCGCGAAAGCCGATATCGGCGTCCGCGCCAAACTCTTCCCTGAGCCGCCGGAACAGTTTCAGCGTGAATTGCGACAGACGGATGTTTTCCGGGATCGAAAACTGCTGGCGGATGGAGGCGCAGGACAGTGTGGTCGCCGCATGAGAAAATTGCGGGTCGCGCTCGACGAGCGCGATCGAGCCCGAAAACCCTTCCTCGCGCAGATAATAGGCGACCGAGGAGCCGACGATGGCTCCGCCGATGATGACGATGTCGTAATGCACCTTTTCGCTTCTCCAGTTCTAGGGGCCCGCCGCCGCGTGCGGGCGACGCCGGCATCAACCGGCGGGCAGATGTGCCGAGGGCAAGAAGCGCGCCTGACGCAACGCCGCCAGATCAGCCGAGCCGGTGCAGAAGCAGGCGACGGCCAACTGGCGGATGACGATCTCGAAATGCGCGACAACCGCGTCGGTGGATACCGTAGCCGCGCGCAGCACGCCGGCCGCCTGCCCGGCGATGTCCGCGCCCAGGCGGATGGCCTTGGCCACGTCGACGCCGTCGCGGATCCCGCCCGACGCGATCAGCTTGACCGTTGGCAGCGCCCGACGTACCGCCTGCACGCTGGCCGGGGTCGGAATCCCCCAATCGGCGAACGCCATCGCTACTGCACGGTCGGCGGCATCGCGGGCGCGCTCGCCCTCCACCGCGGCCCAACTGGTGCCGCCGGCCCCGGCGACATCGATCACCGCCACGCCCGCCTTGACGAGCGCACAGGCCACCGAGGCGGACAGGCCCGACCCCACTTCCTTGGCCACGATCGGCACGCCCACGCTGCGCGCGGCGCGAGCGATCTGCGCCAGGACGCCGCGCCAGTCGCGGTCGCCCTGCGGCTGTACCGCTTCCTGCAGCGGATTGAGATGGACGATGAGGCCATCGGCCTCCAGTGCATCCACCGCCCGGCGCGCCAGGTCCAGGCCGTCGGCCTCGCGCAGTTGCGCGGCGCCGATATTGGCCAGCAAGGGAATATCTGGGGCCAGGCGGCGCAGCGCGCGCGTCAGTCCCTGGGAGTTGCGGGATTGCAGGCTCACGCGCTGCGAACCGACGCACATGGCGATCCCCAAGGCTTGCGCTGCCTCGCTCAGATGCCGGTTGATGGCCTCGGCGCGTGGCATCCCGCCGGTCATGGAGCTGATCAGCAGCGGCGCGCGCATGGTCTTGCCCAGCAGCGAGGCGCGCAGGTCGATCTGCGTCAGGTCCAACTCGGGCAATGCGCAGTGTTCGAAACGGATGTACTCCCAGCCGGCGGCGACCGTGGCCGGCGCCGTTCGCCGATCCAGCACGATGTCCAGATGGTCGTCCTTGCGCCGGCTCAGGGCGGTGTCGCTCATGCTCGCTCCATCCGTCGCGTCGGGCGACGGCGTTGCGTCGGATCGGACCGACGGCAGCGCGCGCAGGCCGCCGCCTCCCGTGCGTTCAGGCCGGCGCACGCTGGCCTCCCCCCGCAGCGTCGCTGCGGTAGCGGCTGGCCGAGGTCTGGTAGTACTGCGCGCGGATGGCCGCCATGGCCTCGATCAACGGTCCCCACGGCGCGGGAAAGCGTTCTTCCGCCATCATCCGGTGCAGCATGCGCGTATGGCCGGCCAGCTCGTCGTTGAGGAACTCCACCACAGGCATAGCCGGATAGCGCTGCAGCAGCAGGATCGCCGCGTTGTCGGCCTCGCCGGCCGACCTGTCCTTTTCGCGTCCATGCAGATCGTTCTGCAGGCGCCCTATCGCGGAGATGAGCCGCAGGACCTGACGAAACGCCGGACGCGCGCGCAAGGTCGCCATGTCCAGTCCCCACAGCAACGACAGGCAACAGAACACGTTCGTGTAGGCGATCGAATCGATGCCGTTGTGCAGGTACTCGGCGTAGGACCAGCGTTCCGCCCCTGCCGCCTGCGCGTGTCCGGCGCGCAGCGCCGCGCAGTAGCACCGGGTATCGTCGAGAAGCTGAGCATAGTCGCGACGATCGTAGGCGAGCGCGGCCAGCGAAGCGCGCAGCACAGCGCAGCCATCGAATCCGGGGAGCGCGCACAGCACGCCCTGCCCCAGCGCCTGCTCCACCGCGGCGAGCTGCTCCGGCGCGATCAGGCCAAGGTCGTTGCAATCGTCGAGCCAGAACAGCAGCGCCAGTTCGCGATAGAACGCCACGATCAGCGTTTCGTCCTGCGGATCGCGGCCGGTGCGGGCGCTGGTGTCGCGCAGGCTCGGGTGGATGCGCTGCAGGATGTACTGGCCGCCCCTGACCGCTTCGACGGCATGCTCGTCGGCGAACCCGGTCAGGGAACGCCCCCACTCCAGCACCTGCTGCAGCGCGCGTTCTGTCTGGATCATGGCGCCGCTCCTGCTCCCTCGGCCAGGACGCGCCGCCCCCAACGAAGCGCCAGCCACAACCCGCCGAGTTCGGCCACGCGCACCACCCGGGTGGGGCAATACAGTTCCTTGCCGATCCACAGCGGCGTCTGCGGCAATGCATGCGCCGCATGGCGGGCGAGCATCCACTCCAGCGCACGCGCCACCGCCTGCGCGATGCGCCGGCGCCCTGTCGGCTCTTCGCTCCCGTCCATCACGTCCAACGCGAACAGCGCATAGGCGGTTTCCTCGAATGTGGACGCGCGACCGGCGCCCCAGCCGCCGTCGTCGCGCTGCGCCTGCAGCAGCGCCGCCAGCGCGCGCTCGTCGCGCCACTGGGGCTTGCCTTGCGCCAGCGCAGCGACCGCATGCGCGGTGGGATACAGCCACGAAACGTGCCATTTTTCGTTGTCCCATAGACCGTGCGGGTTGCGATTGGCCTCGACGTAGGCGCTGGTGCCGGCCGCGGGCTTTCCCAACAGTCGCAACGCATGCAGGGCATGGATGTTGGTCGACACCGAGGCATTGCGCTCGCCGGGGAAGGTGACGAACAGCTCGCCGATTTCGAAATGGCGCAACGCATCGACCGCCGGGTCGCGGCCCGGAAGGCGCAGGACGCACATCGCAACGGCGGTGTCGTCCGCATCGGCCGCGAAGTGCAAGGCCGGGCCCAGACCGCGCACGCCCAGGCGGGCGTCGAGCTGCGCGACGATCACTTGCACCGCCTCGGCGAGCGCGGGATGCGCGAACAGCCCGGCCAGATGCAGGGTGTACAGCGACCAGCATGGCTCGAACACATTGATCGGCCAGACGTTGGGAACGACACCTTCGATGCCGCTGCGCGTCGCCCGCGATGCCGCCTGCAAATACGCGTCGGCGCGCCCGACCTGCGGCGTGCTCCCCTGTGTCACGGCGTGCGCACGCCACGCGGCGGTGGCCGCCGGACTGATGCCGATGCTGCCGTCGTCATCCGGGCATGCGGTGGTCGGCGACGTCCCCCAAGCTTCCCAGGAGTGCAGCAACGGATGGCCGCTCGGCAACGTCGCCACCGCCCCCAGCTTGACCAGACGCGCTTGCCGCAACGGCAACAGCGCCGGGTGGCGCGGAAACGCCACGCCGCCCAGCAAGGATGCGGCCTCGCCGCACAACTGCGGCAGGATCAGCTCCGCGCCGATCGGCGCGTCTTCCGGCACCGCATGCGCGTAGGGATCGGGCTGGCGCTCGAGGAACCGGGTTGCAGCCTGGACTGCGTCGGCAGCGCCGGGAAGAAGATCGGCACGCTGCAATGCCAGCAACGCCGCCCACGTTGGCGCATGGCGGAACAGCGGGAAGTCCGCGCTTCCCCATCCGCCATCGGCCTGTTGCTGCGCGATGAGCCACGCGTATGCGTCCTGCCGACCGGTGACGTTGCCGTGGAACTGCAAAGCTCGCGCCGTGTCGTAGACGGACGGACCGACGCTGCCGCCGTCGCTCATCTCGCTCAGCAGGTGGCGCAATTCGGAAAGGATCTGTTCGGACAGCGCGTTCACGCGGGATGTTCCTTCTGCAGAGGGCTAACGAGAACCAGGATCGGGCAGACGCCGCGCACGTCGCCGTCGGTTCGGACACAGTGCAGCATGCACCGCCCGCCGGCCGATCGCAGCAGCAGGGGCGAGTCCATGCGGACGGACGCGCTCATGCGTATGGCGCGGACAAATACACGTTGGCCCGCTGCAGCATCTGCGCCAACCGTTCCGCACGCGGCCCCAGCGGGACGATGGCCTCCCCGGCGTCGCGCAACAAATCCAGCGCGAACTGGCGCGCTGCCTGCAGCCCCATGATCGACGCGCAGGTCGGCTTCTGCGCCGCCGCGTCCTTACCGGGGGTCTTGCCCAGCGTCGCGGTATCCGCTGTCGCGTCGAGAATGTCGTCGACCACCTGCAACGCCAGGCCGAAACAGGCGGTGTACCGATCGAGCGCATAGTACAGCGCAGCGTGCGCGGCATCCTCCGCGATGGAGCATAGCGCGCCCATGCGAACGGACGCGCGCACTAGCGCTCCGCTCTTCATCCGGTGCATCGCCACGATCCTGTCCAGCTCGGCGTGCTTTCCGACCAGCGACAGATCCATGGCCTGCCCGCCTGCGGCACCCTCGGCGGACACGGCCTGCGCCAGTTCGCGCACGAGCGCGATACGGTTGTCGCCCGGCGCATCCAGGCTCGCCAGGGTCAGGAAGGCGTGCGCCTGCAGCGCATCGCCGACCAGGATCGCAGTGGCTTCGCCGAACTTGACGTGCACGGTCGGAAGGCCGCGGCGAAGCACGTCGTCGTCCATCGCGGGCAGGTCGTCGTGGACCAGGGTACAGGCGTGCATCATCTCGATGGCGGCGCCGACGTCGTCGAGCATGTGCGCCGGCGTGTCGGCCAGTCCGCCGGCAGCCAGACAGAGCAACGCGCGGGTGCGCTTCCCGCCATGCAAGGTGGCGTAGCGCATCGCCGCCATCAGCTCGGTCTCACCGTCGTCTTCGGCGCAGAGAAGACGCGCCAGCGCCTGTTCGACCCGCTTTGCGCCGTCCTGCATCCAGATCTCCGGCAGCAGCCTGCCGGATGCGCCGCGCGCCTGCGCGCCCAATCCGCCGAGCGCGGAAACGCCAGTTCGGTCGTCGTGCAGCGTGGAACCGGTCTGCATGTTGTTCATGTCCTTGTACCTGACACGAGATGGCCACAGCGAGCGCCAAGCCGCAGCGGTGTTGCCGGCGTCGCACCGAGCGCGTGCGCTGAGTGCAGCAATGCCGCGCCTCGCCGGCGCCGCTGCCTCGCCACGCGGGGCATGCGATGCCAGCTCATGAGAAGCCTATGCGGATTGCCATGGACGGATGTGCGGTCGGGTAATACCGCCGGCCTTTTTCGACGCCGCTCAGCAACCGCGGCCGCACCCCGGCCTGGTGCATGGTCAGCGCCAAGGCGATGCAGAACTGCACCATTTCCAGCCATACCAGGTGGTAGCCGATGCAGACGTGTGGGCCGGTACCGAACTGCAGCATGTCCACCGGCCGGATCGGCTCCGTGCGTTGCAGCCACCGCGCCAGACGGAACTGATCAGGCGCCTCGTGCAGCAGCGCCGAGGTCGAGAAATGCAGCAGCGGGATGCACAGATGGGTGCCCGCGGGAATGCGCCGTTGGCCGAGTTGCAATTCCTGCAGCGCGCGACGCGGCAGGAGCGTGGTCGCCGGATGCAGACGCAGTGTCTCGCGGAACAGCGCCTCGGCGACCGGACACTGCGCCAGATCCGCGTGCCGGGTCGGCACCGCGCCCACGCGTTGAGCCTCCTCGACGAGGGCGTCCCACAGCACAGGCTGCCGCGCCAGCTCGATCACCATCCAGGCCATCGTCGAGGCAGTGGTGTCGTGACCGGCAAGCAGCAGCAAGCGGATATTGGCGACCAGGACGTCATCGGAGAGCCTATCGTCGCTGCGGTCGAAGACGCTCACCATGTCGTTGATCAACCCGGTGCGCGCAGCATGCGCGCGCGCGTCGCGAACGAACTGGCGCAACTGCGCGTCGATCCAGTCGCGGGCGGCGCGGCCGCGCCGCAAGGGCAGTCCGGGCAGGTCGACCGGGGGCGCGACGATCAGCTGCAGCAATTGCCGGTACTTGCGATGCCATCCCGGCAGGTCCTGCGCGGGGATTCCCATGAGGCTGAAGATGAGCTTGAGCATCAGGTCGCCGGTTTCGCGCAGGATGGTTGCCTCGCCGCGGTCGCGCCACGCCTGCACCCGCGCCCGGATGACGGGCGCGAACAGGTCGCCGATGCCGGCCTGGGTCAGCCCCTTGGGCAGGAACGCCGCCTTGATCGCATCGCGCGCCTGCCGGTGCGCGCCGCCGTCCTGGGCAACCAACGTTCCGCCAAGCAATTCGGGCGCGATCTCTTCGATCAGCGCCGAGGACACGTCCTTGTGCCGGAGCAGTGCGAACGCTTCCGGATCCACGCAGGTCATCAGGTGTCCGGCAGGGCCGAAATCCAGCCAGAAGTGGCTGCCCAGCGTCCGTTCTGCGCGCTGCAGCAGGCGCGGCAGGTCGCAGACAATGGCGGGAAGATGCCCGACCAGGGGGAAAGCGCCAGGCATGACCGGGATGTCGCATCGCAGCCGGTGCCGACGGTTGAGTGGGTTGAGCAGCATGTCCATCAGCAGCGCGCCGCCGCCGCCGATTCGGTGTCGCCGGCAGGGCGCGCGGCGCAGCTGTTGCCACCGTCGGCGTATGTCGGCACATGCGCCAGCATGCCGCCATCGATGCACACGACCTGGCCTGTGATAAACGCAGCATCGTCGGAGAGCAGGAACGCCACGAGGGCGGCCACGTCCTCGGGGCGGCCGACGCGCTGCAGGAGCTGGTGCCGGCGCAGATGCCGTTGCATGCACTCGTCCAGCTTGGCGAGGAGACGCTCGGTCATGACGAGACCCGGCGCAACGGCGTTGCAGCGGATCTGCGCATGACCGTATTGGGTGGCGAGCGAAGCCGACAGCATGTTCATCGCCGCCTTCGACGCGGCGTAGGACGTCTGCGCCGTGTCACCGCTGAGCCCCTGGCACGACGACATGTTGACGATCGCGCCACCGCCGCGGGCGATCATCCGTGGGATGGCCTGCCGGCAGCAGAGCAGCGTGCCGCGCAGATTGGTCGCCATGGTCTGGTCCCAGACTGCCAGGTCCAGGTCGAGGATCGCGCGGTCGCGCGGGGTCAGATGCATGGCGCTCGCATTGTTCACCAGCAGGTCGACCCCCCCGAAGTGCCGCTCCGCCGTCTCGAACAGCCCTGCCACCGCCTGGCCATCGGCGATATCCATGGCTATGGGCAGCGCGTGGCCTGCTTCGGCCGCGATCTGCGCGGTGCAGGCGATGGCCGCCGAGCCATCAATGTCGGCCACCACCACTCTGCCGCCCCCGCGCGCGATGGCGAGAGCGCATGCCTGGCCGATGCCGGCGCCGGCGCCGGTCACCACGGCCACCTTGCCTTCAAACCGTCCCATCGTGTCTCCTGAATTGCATTGGTCTTTCGCAGCATGCCGCTCGGCCTGCGCCGGAGAAGGCGCAGGGTCGGCGCTGGCGCGCTCGTCATGGCCAGCGTCGCTTTCGATCACCCGAATGGCGGCGACCGGGCACTGGTTGGCCGCAAGCCGCACGGCGGCGTGCAGCGCCTGCGGGACCGTCGCCACGCACACTTCGGCCACGCCGTCCGGTTCGCGCTGGCGAAAGATGCCCGGCAGCGTCAGCACGCACTGCCCGGTAGTTCCGCACAGATCCTGATCGACCAGGACGCGCATCTCAGCCCTCCTGCCCATGCAGCCGCACCGGCAGCGCGCGGAACGTCCTAAGGAACGCGGAGGGCTCCCGGGTCGGCTGCTCGGCCAATGCCAGCGTGGGGAAGCGCGCCTGGATCCGCGGCAGGCTCTCGGCCAACTGCACTCGGGCCAGTTGCGCACCCAGGCAGAAGTGGATGCCGTGGCCGAAGGTCAGCATGATCTTCCCGTCGATCGACATGCCAGGACTGGTGCCGTAGAACCGCACGGGATCGAAGCGGTCGGGATCGGCGAAGGCGTCCGGGTCGCGATTGCCGGCCGCGATCAGCACGCGCACGTCCGCGTTCTTCGGGATCACCACGCCGCCCAGTTCGATGTCGCGCTGGGCGATACGCGGAATGGAGCTGAACATGGCGGGCGCGTCGTAGCGCAGGGCTTCTTCGACGAATGCCTTCACCCCCACGGCATCTCCCTTCAGCCAGTGCCGCTGTTCGGGATACGCCAGCATCGCCAGGACCGCATGGCCGATGGCCGCGGCAGTGGTGGCGAAGCCGCCCAGCAGCATGCCCCAGAGCATGCTGATCAATTCCGCATCCGACAGCATGTCGGCATCGTCGTCGTGTGCGCCGACCAGCATTGACACGATGTCGTGGCGGGGATCGGTGCGCTTGCGCTGTATGAGGTCGCCGAAGTAGGCCTGCACCCTGGCGCTGGCCGCGTCCGCCGCGGCGAGCTGGGGATCGCTGGCGTGCGGGCTCAGGCCTTCCAGAATGGCGCTGATGCCGGCGACGAGCCCGAACGTGTCGTCCTGGGGCATGCCGAACAGTTCGCCGAAGACCAGCATGGGCAAGGCCAGCGCGAATTCCTGATGCAGGTCCACCGCCTCCCCGCGCTCCAGCGCGGGCGCCATGCCGTCCAGGCGCGCTGCGACAATGCGAGCGATGGTCGGCCTCAGGTTGTCGATCTGGCCGATGGTGAAATCGCGCGAGATCAGCCGGCGCAGACGCGTATGAGTCGGTGGTTCCTTCATGGCTAGCGTGGACGCCAGCAGATTGAGTGACAGGCTGGTCGCCGCCCGCGGGAAATAGCGCGCCAGTTCGCCCGGCGCCGGTCCCCGAAAAGCATCCCCCGTGGCCTTGAGCGCCCAGTAGATGTCGGCGTGGCGGCTCAACAGAAAGAGGCCCGACGCCGCGCGATGCACCGGATCGTGCTCGCGCAACCACCGGATGAATGGATACGGGTCCTGAATGCACGCTGGCGACGCCAGTTCGGCGAAGGCGTCCCGGCATGCTGCCGTGGTTTCTTGCACATCCATTGGTCACCTGTTGGCTGGCTGATCTGATTGGCGCGCGGCAGGCGCCGGCGAATTCGGAGAACATCGCGGTTCCCGGTGGCGTCCGCGCATCACCAGAGCACCGGGAACTCCTCGAACCCGCCAGTGATGATCTCCTTGCGCAACTTCAGTTCGTCGGGCGCCACGGCCAGGCGCAGCGCGGGAAAGCGCTGGAAGATCGAACCGAACACCACCTTGAGTTCCAGCCTGGCCAGCGCCGCGCCGATGCAGTAGTGCGGCCCATGGGAGAACGCCAGGTGCGGGTTTTCGTCACGTCCAATGTCGAAGATTTCCGGGTCGTTGAAATGGCGCGGATCGAACGACGTCGCCGGCAGGCCGACCAGCACCTTGCTCTCCGCGGGAACATGCACGCCCGCGATGGTCACGTCGGTCCTCGGATAGCGCATGATGCCGTCCCAGCCCGCGCCCGGCGGGTACATGCGCAGGATTTCCTCCACCGCCTTGTCCACCAGGGATAGATCGCCGACCAGGCGTTCGCGCTGTTGCGGATGGCGGAACATGGCCAGCAGGCCGAATTCGATCTGCGCGACGGTGCTCTCGTGCCCCGCCACCAGCATGCCCGCCGCCAGGCCGATCGCCTCTTCCTCGGTCGCCTTGCCCTGGTCGACCGCCGCGAGCAGATCCGTCAGCAGGTTGTCGCCCGGATCCTGGCGCTTGTCCCGCATCTTGCCGCGAATGTAGGCACGCAGTTCTTCCCAGGCCAAGCGCGACGCGCTGCGCGGGCCGCTTTCATGCTGGTGCGTCATCACCTCGTCGGACAGCCCGGCGAAAAAGGCGTGATCCTCGTAGAGCACGCCCATCAGCGCGCTGATGACCATGGCCGGAAGCGGAAAGGAGAGGTGGCGCCGCAGGTCGGCGGGCTGGGGCTGGGCCGCCAGCGTCTCGAACAACTGCACGGCGATCGCCTTGACCTGTTGCGCGAGCAGCTTCACCCTGCCGTTGCTGAAGGCCGGCGCCACGATCGCACGTAACCGCGCATGCTCGCCCCCCTCGTGCGAGACCAGCCACCCCGGCGAACCGAGAATCACCGAATCCGGGGTGAATGCCGCCGGCGGCATTCCGGAGGGCCGGAACGCCGCGTCGGACAACACCGCCTTGGCCTCGTCGTAGCCTGTGACCCACCAGCCTTCGTGCCCGGACGGGAAGCGCACGCGGTGGATCGGACCGTTGGCGCGTAGTGCCAACATCTCGGGCGAGGGCTCAATGTGATCGACGCGCCACATCGGCAGCGTCGGCAAAGGTTGTTCGGGCATGGTGGCACTTCACTCTATAGCGATGGAAGGGCGGAAGGTGACCGGCGGGCGCTGCGGCAGCGAATGACCTAAGACGGCATACAGATGACGTCCTCCGACGGCCGGCCTGATTATCAAGACCGGC
Source organism: Mesorhizobium sp. M0909 (assembly GCF_040319515.1). Lineage (NCBI taxonomy): Bacteria > Pseudomonadati > Pseudomonadota > Alphaproteobacteria > Hyphomicrobiales > Phyllobacteriaceae > Mesorhizobium > Mesorhizobium sp. M0909. The sequence continues at coordinate 28,917 of NZ_JAMYOA010000026.1, read as the reverse complement.
CAACGTGTAACTGTCTAGGCACACCGCGCGGCGAGATGCAGAACTTTATCCTGCACCATCGATTTCAGGATAAGGTCGGTGTGGTGGGCCTTTGAGCCGCCGCCGGCCAAGATTTCCTGCGCAAGGGTTCGACCAAGGCGGCGAGCCGGTATGGTAGGGGGCGGTTTCGCCGAGCGCCCCTTTCCATAGAATGCTATCCGATGCGGATTTGGCATTTGCTTTTCTTTCTTCGTTCCATCGATCGCGGTGTCATCCACGAAATGAATCGGTCGGGCTCCCGGCTCGCAACGAGGGAGCTTCAAAACTCGTGCCAATTTGGCCGACCCAGCAGAAGCCGCGCCTTTGCGGACCTTTCGGTCGGGCCTGCGACATTCTTGTCCAGTTTCGAACATAAGAGGGTTGCGAATGGGACACGCTTGGAGAATTCGAACCTCACGGAATCAGGGCGCTTGCCGAAGAGCGCGCGCTCATGGTTGCTGCGACAGGCGCGTGTTCGCGATAGCCGTGCCTGCGCACGCAAGAACACGCTAGCGGCACACGCTACGCCATCGCTGCAGTGCCCGCCGGTGTGAGGTAGTGCATCGGCTCGGCTTCCGGTTCGTCTTTGCCCAGCCGGGGCGGAAGCGCCGAATATCCGCACCATACAGCACCGCTGTTGCGCGTGGTGAGCAGGCCGTTATAGCGCGCGCCCGATCTTCCAAGACACGGCCTCCGAGAAAAAGAGGGCGGTCCAAAGCATCTCTATTTGAAATGGCACGCCGCTTGCTGCTCCTGGTTAGAGCCCATCAAAACACGATGAAAGCGACTTGCGCCATGCCCGACACGCGAAGCTCTAGACCGTGGCCTGAGGAGACGGTGCCCGCTCCCGCTGAACATCGGTACATCATCTCCTCCGGAGGTCCGTCCTCGGCAGCCGCTTTGCGCACGGCTGGTCCGATGGCGGCACGCCAACACATGGCGCTCGCGCAATTGCCGTCTACCGGTTCTGATCAGCATGCGAGTGCCCAAGAGCCCCATCAAAGAGCCACCGAAGCCAAGGTCGGCGGGTCACTGGCAAATATCGACAATACGCCGAACCAGCTCAGTCACGCGGGTCTCTTGCGTGAAGTCACATTTGAGGCCTCCACACGCTTCGGATATTGGCTACTTCGGGCCCGCTATCACTTTTTCGCGGACACGAGCGCGAGCGATCGATGCCGCTTCCGGCGCCATAGCCGTGGAAAGGTTGCCCAAGCGGCTCGACAGCCTCCACTCGCTCAGATCGATGGCGTTCGGGTGACGAAGACCAGCAGCCAAGACGTTCCCCTACATCGGCATGGAAAAAGGAGGGTGCGAGCCGCGGCCTCATTTCATGCCCGGCATACGAGCCTTTGCTCGGTATTGCGTCAGCCTCTGCCAGAATCCAGCGCGCCAGTTTTTTCCTGAGGAGCAAGTTGATGACCGTTCAAAAGAAGGTTCCCTTCGTCACCTTTCTCACGCGTATTCGCGATGAGTCAGTCCAGGGCCCAAATCCATATCGCTGGGAAGAAAAGACATCTGACGACTACTTTGCCGGCAAGCGCGTCATCCTGTTCTCGCTGCCTGGCGCCTTCACTCCGACCTGCTCGACCTATCAACTGCCCAATTTCGAAGAGCTCTATGATGAGTTTGAGAAGGAGGGAATTGACGCGATTTACTGCGTCTCCGTCAACGATGCCTTCGTCATGAATGCGTGGGGGAAGTCCTTGGGCCTGCAGAAGGTCGAGCTCATCCCCGATGGCTCAGGCGAATTCACACGCAAGATGGGCATGCTGGTCGCCAAGGACAATCTCGGCTTCGGGATGCGCTCCTGGCGCTACGCCGCCCTGATCAACAATGGCGTGGTGGAGCAGTGGTTCGAGGAGGAAGGTTTCTCCGACAACTGCGAGGCCGACCCCTATGGCGTCTCATCACCGCAAAACGTTCTCGAAACGCTGAAAGCCGCCGCATGACCTAGAAAACGTCTCACTGGTGCCATTGCCCGCCCCAAGAGGCTCCTCGACAGGATTATCGCGCTCACCATGCAATCCTCAGCAAGCCTGCTTCAGCGCCAGAAGCAATCGATGGTCGCATCGCCTCAACTCATTGAGTCGATTCGCTTGCTGCAACTGGCGCATACTGAACTGCATCAGTTCGTGGAGCGGGAAATCGAGAAGAACCCGCTCTTGGAATCTGCGTCAAACGATGGCGGGCCTTTTGGCGATATTTCGATTTCGGGAGCGGATCAGCCTGTCGGCCCACGCGCAAACGCCGTTGACGGACCGACCGGGGCCGGGTCGCCTGAACGGCTCGGGCAATGGAAATCACTTCGCAACACGACCAACAACCCGCCGGGTAATGGCCCTTCCCTCGACGAGTTTGCCAGCCTCGCCGAGACATTGCACGACCATGTCGCTCGTCAGATCGCCCTCACTGCGTTCACACCACAGGAGCGGCTGATCGCTGGCCAGCTTGCCGCCGATCTGGAAGACACTGGCTATCTTCGGGCAAACCTTTTGGAGTTGGCCGAGAGCCTGAATGTCCGGGAGGCTGATGTGGAACGGGTTCTCGGAACCTTGCAGCACTTTGATCCACCGGGAATTTTTGCGCGAACTCTCGGAGAATGCCTCGAAATCCAGTTACGCCAGCGAGACCGGTTCGACCCGGCAATGGCAGCTTTGGTTGCCAATCTTGAAATGCTTGCGCGACGCGATTTTCAGGCACTGAAGCAGCATTGCGGCGTCGATGAAGACGACCTTCTCGACATGATGCATGAGATTCGGGCGCTCGATCCCAAGCCTGGAAACCGATTCCAATCCGGTGCGTCTGAATCAATCATACCCGACGTCTGGGTCACGCCCTCGCCGGAAGGCGGGTGGCAGATCGAACTTGATCCGGCCACACTGCCCAAGCTGCTGATCAACCAAACCTACTATGCCGAAGTGTCGCGTCAAACTGTCCAAAATTCGAAAGATCAAGCATTTCTCAACGAATGCTTGCAAAACGCGAACTGGCTAATCCGCAGCCTCGATCAGCGCGCCAAGACGATTGTTAAGGTTGCGGCTGAAATCGTGCGCCAGCAGGATGCCTTTTTGGAACATGGCGTCGCCCACCTGCGGCCTCTCAATCTCAGAACCGTCGCTGACGCGATCGGCGTGCACGAGTCGACGGTAAGCCGGGTGACCTCGAACAAGTACATGCTTACCCCGCGCGGAGTCTTTGAACTGAAGTATTTTTTCACCGTCGCGATCGCGTCCTGCCAAGGCGGCGATGCGCACTCCGCCGAAGCTGTCCGCCATCGGATCAAAGCGATGATTGCCGCAGAATCTCCCGGCGACGTGCTTTCCGACGATGACATCGCTGTCCGGCTGAAGGAAACCGGCATCGATGTTGCGCGGCGCACCGTCACAAAATATCGCGAAGCAATGAACATCCCCTCCTCCGTGCAACGCCGCCGCGAAATGCGCTTGTGTCTTTAATGTGGGTCAAGGCAGCCAACCTCATGTTGCAGTGCATCCAAAGTGAGACTTCGTTCATGACCCGATCCGCGGCAGGCGTCATGGACGCTGTTCTGCACGACCCAGAAAAGCCCGACCAACCGTCTGGTCCCGCATGGGGTGCGGTCATTTCGCTTTCCTTGGGCACCTTCGGGCTGGTGACGGCAGAGTTTCTGCCTGTCAGCCTCCTCACGCCCCTCGCGAATGATCTCGGTGTCACCGAGGGTGCGGCCGGACAGGCGATGACGGCGACCGCTATCGTCGGGGCGATCTCGGCGCCGACCGTGGCCATCATCACAAAGCGCCTGGACCGCAGGATCGTCATGTGGGCGATGACGCTGCTGCTGATCCTGTCGGACGTTCTGGCGGCCGGCGCGTGGTCGCTGGCGGTACTCCTGACGGCACGCGTCGTGCTCGGCATAGCGCTCGGAGGCTTCTGGTCGATGTCGGCAGCAGTGGCGATGCGGCTCGTTCCAAGCCACCTCCTGCCGCGCGCCATATCGATCATCCTCACCGGCGTTTCCGTCGCTACCGTTTGCGCAGCTCCAATCGGCGCTTATGTCGGCGATATCTGGGGATGGCGAAGCGCCTTCATGCTCGCCGCAGTCGTCGGCGCCGCTACACTGCTGGTGCAACTCATAACCATTCCGAGGCTGCCTCCGGTTGGAGTGGCTAGCTTCCGCAGCCTGCTGGATGTGGCCAAGATTCCGATGATCAAGGTCGCGCTTTTGGTCGTCCTGCTGGTCGCTTCCGGCCACTTCGCCGGCTTCACCTATATCCGCGCCTTCCTCGAGAAGGTTCCCGCGCTGGATGTCGAGACGATCTCGCTTGTGTTGCTTGCTTTTGGCATCGGCGGATTCTTCGGCAATTTGGCCGGCGGGCTGCTGGCCGAGTACAGTCTCAAGGCAGTCGCGGCCCTTGCACCGCTGCTCATAGCGATAGCCGCTGTTTCGCTGCTGACGGCGGGAGCATCGGCCTCGGCCTCGGCGGTTGCGGTTGCCGCGTGGGGCTTTGCCTTCGGCGCAGTGCCGGTGGGATTGCAGACGTGGATGGTGTGGCGCGCCGCTCCCGAGCAGGCCGAAAGCGCCGGTGTGCTGATGGTCGTAGCGTTCCAAGTGGCAATCGCAGGCGGCGCGATTTTCGGCGGACTATTGGTGGACAATGCCGGGATTGCCAGTCCCATTGCCTACAGTGCTGTTGTCACGTTCCTCGCCGCCCTGACAGTGTTCCTGCTCGGCCCGAAGCGCGAAACCTAGACCGCCTGATAGAAGAGGCCTCAGCAGCGCAGCGGGACGAGAGATGCAATCGCATGCACGGCGCGGCGCGATCCTCCGCATGATTACTTTGGCGGTTGCAGGCTTCGTTTCGCCGAGCGTATAAGCCGACTGGATCGCCGCCGCGGCAGCCTGTTCCGTGTCGGCCTCCGATCTCGCAGGGACCAGCGCCAGCGCCTCGCCGGCTTCACCTCCGGGCCATGGCGACCTTCGCCGCCAGACAGGCGAACCTCGCCGGCATGGATTTCCATTTGGCGACGATGAGCGCTGCCAGTACGATGGAACCCTTGCTGGCGGTCATATCCTTCACGAAGCCGGCATTCTGGGGAGCGACAGCTACGCGCCGGCCATGCCCGTCAGAACGCCGGTGAAGATGCCGCACGATAGCGCAGCCAGGTCACCGAAATGCCAGTGGTATCAACGGCGGCCGGATTTTCGCCGACCGGGCGAAGCCCCAGGCCGAAGCGGGTGCTAAACAGCACCAACCAGGTAGTGGCACCATCAGGGACGCGACATAGACCAGCAGCGAATGGCCCGTAGATCAGCTCGGGATAGACCGGCCCGAGCACCGGCACGCCGCGTACCCCTTCGGCGCTGGGCACAACGATCGAATCGCGAGTCTTCAGAGAGCGCCGGCGCGCGCCCTGCCGGAACCAAGCCTGGCCGAGAATGATGGTGGAGCCGGCAGCAATGAAATTGATGGCTACGCCGAAGACAATCTGGTCGCCGCGATGGGTGATCCAGGCGAAACCGTGCACTAGCGCGAAAATTACCAGAAGCTCCGCGTCTGCGACCCGTTCCCATAGATGGTGAGAGGCTCGCCCGTGAGCGCTTGGACGATGAAATTCGACACAACCCGGCCGTCATTGGGATGCATACGCGGCCCGTAGTCCGTGACGTGTTTACGGATGGCTTTGCATGCCTCACGCCAAATGACAAAACCGTTTCAACGCAATGTGATAGACTTGGCTCTGCTACATCGCGTATCCGACATAGTCAGACATCAGACAGCGCTTGCGGTTGCACGACGCGTGAACGCCGCTTTCCGAGGAATCCCGTCCGCCATTCCTGCTAAAATCCAGGCAACCAATCTCTACTGTCGGGATTTGTCGAGTGGATAGGCGTTCTGAAGCTTCTGTAATTGCTGTGAGGGAGGTCATGGCGGGCTTCTCCCATCGGCCGGCTGTCGTGATGCGGAGCGTTCCGTCCTGCGCCCATAAAGACGTCGAAATTGGTCGGGACTGGGCAGAAGCGCTGCGCGTCGTGGTGACATGCGCATTTTGCCAACCTTGAGCGCCACTTTCCGCCCGGTGAGCCATTTCGCCACGGCCTATCCGGCCGAGCTCGACCGACCTCGGCGCTTCGCCTTGACGTGCCGCAGGTACCGCCCGGACCGCCTCCAGCAGAAGCGCCGGGGCAACGCCCCTGCCTACCCGTTCGTCGCGTCGCCGATGGCGATCTCCAGCCCGTCGCTGTCGACACTCTCGCCGCACGGCCTTGCACCGCATTTGCCTCTGCCGACTGGCGCCGGCACAGCGGTCTCTCGTCCAGCCGACCGACTACGCCTTTGATAACTGGATACTTTCAGGTCCGGGCTTGGGTTCAGATTGCAATCCACTTCCGCGAAGAATCTTTGCGAGAGTGTCGCGTGCTTCCGGTCCACGAAACACGGCACCAAATGGACGCTTACGGGGCGCCAACTCACTGGCCCCCGAATTTCTCAGCCAGTTTGGGACGGTCTGATGGGTGATGCCGCCGAATGCGACTGATCAATTCGGGCTATTTACTGTTTTCATCGGAGCACGGTCGGGCTGAGCAACGGGACAAGATTTCTCGAGTGTGCTCACCGAGCTGCGGCGGGGGAAGCCGGATTCCAGTTTTGTAGCAGTTGAATTGTAGTGGTTGGTTCACATGCCATTCGCCGCCATCTTCGGGGCTGAGCCGGACAAATAGGTCTCGCGTGCGCAACTGCGGATCTCCTGCGACGTCCTTCAGGTCATGGACATGCCCCCAAGGAATTTCCATAGCATCGAAAAGACCTGCCCAGGCTTCCAGCGTTTGCTTTGCGATCGCAGCGGCAAGTTGCGCGCGATGGTCAGCAGCATGTTGCACGCGGTCCTGATGATTTGCGGAGGTCAGATGTGCCAGACCAGTACTTTGGCACAGAGCCTGCCAGTAGTGATCCTCGTTAGCGATGCTCAGCGTAATCATTTTGTTGTCCGCGCAAGTAAATGTTCCATAGGCCGGTTCTTCCTCGTATACCTCTGCCATTGGTCTTCCGTTTAAAGTCGCATAGTGATACGCGGTCATCCATGATACCAGGCTATCGGTCATAGCAAGATCGACGTAGCAGCCGTGCCCGGTTCGTTCCCGCGCCAGCAAAGCCGAAACCACACCAAACGCCGCCAGTGTACCCGAGGCGAGATCGGCGACGGGCAGTTGAAACGGTTTCTCCAAGCGTCCAGTTCGAGGCTGCTGAAAGAGAACCCCAGCCAACCCTTGGCAGGAGAGGTCGTGAACCGGGCGTCTGCGGTAAGGGCCCTTTTGGCCGAAACCGGTCAAGGAGAGATATATCAGACGGCGATTTATTGGAGTGAGTTCTGCGTAGCTCAATCCGAGCTTTTTCATTACGCCGGGCCTATAGCCTTCGATGAGAACGTCCGCAGTTTTGCTCAACTCGAACAACGAGTCCCGACCGGCCGCTGACTTGAGATCAAGGACAACACTTCGCTTGTTGCGGCTCAGGGAGGAAAAGAGGCTTTTGAGCTTGCGAGCGGGATCACCGCCGTTGGGCCTCTCGATCAGAGTGACATCTGCGCCTAGGTCTGCCAGTAGCAGGGTTGCATATGGACCAGGATATTGTTCTGCGAGACTTAGCACGCTCACTCCTTCAAGTGGTGATCCGATCACGAGAAGCTCCATTTAATAATGTTGAACACACTTTGAGCGCCAAGCTTACCGCAATATATGTTACGATAATGACAATAGTTCGTAAAAGACCGTAACATGTTGGATTGGATTAACGTTGAACGGCCTGCGGCAATTCGGTCGCCATGGCCCGCAAAAATGCCATTAATGTACTTCGACATCGCGACGTAACAGAGAATTCAATTAACTTTCACATTCGTGAGGGCGACTTCAGGCTATCAGGGCACTTGAGTTTGCAAAATTACCGCATCCTCACGGTTTGGATATTTATGCCGGGGGAACCGCTTGCGCTTAGAGCGCGCTTGGGGTGTCGAGTCATCTAGGTTGCGAGGCAATGCAGGAGAAAGTTATGGGTGCCAAGAAAGCCAAAGTGACGGCTAATAGAGGAGCGAAAGCCCGCGCGCTGGACAGTGACGTGCGTCCACTGACCGGTATTCGCGTCTTGGCATTCACGCACTATGCCGCGGGGCCAATCGCGGCGCAGTATCTCGGTTCGCTTGGGGCGGAGGTCATCAAGATAGAGGCTCCGAGTGGCGATTATCAGCGTAGGGGGATCAAGGAGTCGACGGCGGCTCCCGACGCACCCAGTCCTTATTTCCTAGGCCTAAATCGCAACCAGCGTTCACTGTCTATTGATCTGAAACGGCCGGACGGACAGGCGATTATCCGCCAGATGATCTCCCAGGCGGATGTCATTCTCGAGAATTTCCGGCCGGGGGCTTTAAAGCGGATGGGATTGTGCAGCGGCGAACTTATTGCCGAACACCCCAGCCTCATCTATTGCTCGATCGCGGCTTACGATCCGGCCGGTCCCAGCCGCGACAAGCCGGGGCAGGATCTGATTATCCAAGCCCTGTCCGGCATCGCTAGCCTCGGCGGGCCAGCCGATGGTCCGCCCATTCCCGCCGGCGCCTATATCGTTGATACCTATACGGCATCGCAGGCGGTTATCGGCATTCAGGCGGCGTTGCGCCAGCGCGACCATACAGGGCTCGGTCAATGGGTGCGCGTGGATATGATGTCGTGCGCGCTTCACTTGTTGGCATCGGAGTCTAGCTATGCGCTGAACGCACAGGGACAGGCAAGTAGAGGCAGAAACGGCATTAGCCACAGTCACCAGCCGGCGCCTTACGGCATCTATTCCACCTTAGACGGGGCGATTGCTGTTGTCGCTTACCCCGAATCCCTTCCCGATATTGCCGCCGTGTTGGGCCTCAGCGACCAGATCTTACCGCTGTTGGAGGAGAAGGGCCCTTGGACAAACCGGGACAAGATCGCCGGTATATTGTCAGACCGGCTGCTTCAGCTGACAAGCGATGATGCGGTTACGCGCCTCGCACCCACTGGTATCCTGTTAGCCCCCGTACGCAGCATCGATCAGGCGCTGGCGGATCCCGATGTGGCCAACGAACTAGTCCGCGAGGTCAAGCACAGCTACGGGGGCCGCTATCGTGTCATACTAGAGCCCCTCAAGCTCTCCGGCTCCTCGCTCATTTTTGATCGCCCTGCGCCCGATTTGGGCGAGCATACGGTCGAGGTTCTGCGGGAGACTGGCATCGATCAAGAGCGTATCGATGCGCTGATTGCCGGCGGCGCAATTCGTGTTCCCGGCAGGCTGGAGGATCGGAAATAGCAATGTCCCGTCTTGTTCAAGATCCATCGCTTCAGAGCAAATCTTGTTCTTCCGCCTTGAGAACTTCGTGCGCTTTATTTTCTGACCATTGGCAGGCAAAATGAGCAATTCGTATACTCGATCCGAAGCTCTCCTCCTGAGAGCGCGCGCTGTCATCCCAGGAGGTGTTTCGAGCGGAAATCGAGCGAATTGGACGCCGTTCCCTCTCTACTACGCGCGAGGTGATGGTGCTCGAGTGTGGGATGTGGATGGCAACGAATACATTGATTACGTGTTGGGCAGGGGACCACTGATCCTTGGTCACGGAGAACCAGAGCTCATAGATGCGATATACCGTCAACTTCAAGTGAGCCAATTCTTTGCAGGTCAGATAGAGGCAGAGATAGAACTTGCAGAGTTAATTTGTTCGCTTGTTAACAATGCCGAAATGGTCAGGTTTTGCAATTCTGGTTCAGAGGCAATACATGCTTGCATTCGACTCGCTCGATCCGCAACTGGTCGAGACAAAATTATCAGATTCATCGGCCACTATCATGGATGGTATGATGGCATAGCCTGGGGATTTTCGGGCGTGAATGATAGCCCGGAGGGTCGATCTTTACCCGTGCCGATGTCTCTCGGCCAGCCCTCCTCTGATGCCTCGAACATATTGGCCGTCGAATGGAATGACCCGGAAGCAGTCACAAATGCCTTTGAGAAATGTCGTGGAGAAGTTGCGGCGGTCATTACCGAGCCAATTATGTTCAATGGCTTCTGGAGCAATATCCAACCGTTCGAAGGGTTTCTCAGGTTTCTTCGAGAACAATGCGACGCGAACGGCGCACTGTTGGTTTTCGACGAGGTCCAATCCGGCTTTCGTACTTCGCTCGGAGGAGCTGTAGAGCACTTTGGCGTCGCCGCAGATCTAAGCGCGTTTGCAAAGGCACTAAGCGGAGGCGTCTGTCTCGCTGCCTTTGCTGGTCGAAGGGATGTTATGAAGCGACTCGTCGAAACCAATACCGTGCACACAGGAACCTATAATGCGTATCCGCCTGCCGTCGTGGGAGCGTTGAGGCATCTGACACTTTTGGCGGCGAGTTCCGGCGCAAAGCTTCAGCGTATACATCACCAGACAGCGTTGCTCGAACGGGGCCTCAGAGATCTAGAAGGTCAAACTCAGCTACCTCTTCTTGTTCGGGCGAGCCCAGGTGCAGTCACTACAGCCTTCAGGGCCGCGTCCACGCAGGTCATCAACCATCGTTCGGCAGCCGAAGGTCTAGATTTTAGCCTCCAACGCGCATGGCACCTCGCATTGCAGGATCGAGGTGTCCGGATCACGCCAGAAGGCCTCTGGTACCTGTCCGCAGCGCACTCCGCCAACGACATAGCAATCACTGTCGATGCTGCGCGGGATGCGCTTCAAAGCCTCTCGTCACGATAACACAGGGGATGCATTATGCCCGTACGATCCAACAATGTCGCTCGCCTTGTTTCTCCGCGCCGTTTAATCCTGACGTGCGATGCGCTGAGCGAGGACCTCCCCCTAGACTTCGTACGACTAAGGATCGAATTCTGCGGGGTCTGCGGGACAGATAGATCGTTCTATCTGGGCCACCGCGATGAAGGTTATCCCATCAGTCTCGGTCACGAGCACTGCGGCACTATTGTCGCAGTCGGAGACCAGGTCAGGCCCTATCAGGCGGGAGATTTTGTGGCGATTGATCCGAATTATCGATGCGGTTCCTGCCATTATTGCAGGATAGGCGCTGGTCATTTGTGTGAGAGGGCGACGATAAATCGGTACTCAAATCGAGGCTATGCGAATTTCATCGATATAAAAGCTTCGTACGTTGTTAAACTTCCGGAATACAGATCCCGCCATCTAGGGGCATTGGTCGAGCCATTATCCGTCGCGATAAATGCCGCGGACATCTCCAAATGCACGCTAGCTGACGAGGCCACACTTGTACTCGGCACCGGCGGTATCGGCACGTTACTGGCCTTCAATCTCCTTGAGACACAAAGTGGCGAAATATGGATCTATGACAAGGCGCACTCGAAGATGGCCGCCTTAAAGGATCTTTATCCGAGCCGAATTAAGATATTGGAAAGCGCCGATGACCGTGTGTTCAGCGTAGTTTTCGAAGCCACCGGCAGTTCGGACGGCTTCCTTCACGGCTGCGCTCGGTTGGCGAAGCTCGGTAGGCTGGTTGTCGTGAGTAGGTACCACTCCGATGAGCCGGCTATCCCCGACAGGCTCCCGTGGAAGCAGCCTAACATCTACTTTGTCCACCTGAATGGACATGGTGATTCCTTCGTTAGGGCAGCTGCTTTGATGAAAAGGAGTTGGGGACCGGATCACGACCGCCTGCTCAGCTTCCACCCCCTCAGTAATATTGACAAGGTATTCACTGATTACGAATCTATTCCTGAGAATAAGAAAATAATATCGATGGAATGATTATTCATGGTTATAACTGTCAGTTGCCGAAGACGCTGAATAACAGGTCGAGGCTGTCCCCGCATCACTACGACCGAGACCGATCTCCGCGCGAGATGTCTGGGATCGGCAGCGATCGTGCACGCCGTCTCGACTGTGGTCTTGAACAGCATGGCGTAAACGATTGCCTTGGTGTGGAAGACGATTGCCGTCGAACGTCGAACTCGGCCGGCAGCGTTAAACCCTGTGGAACAGGGGCGACAATCTCGCCCGTTACGGTCAGACAGTCGTGGCCGGGCAATGCTTATGCAGCAGGATTTGTAGTCCCACGCAAACCGCCCGCAAACCCGCAAGGCCCAGTGAGTTTGTATATGGCGGCCGAGCGCGGAGCTGCGGCATTCATCGCCCCCTGACGCGACCGAGATGACTGTGAGTGGCTTGTCGATAGGCTTCTGGAGCGCACCCCGCATAGCCGATAAGACATAGGCAAACGCCTATGATCATGACTATGACTATGAATTCCGATCCGTTCTCCCATCTGCCGCGTGTTGAAGTGATCACCTCGGTGTAGCGTTGGCGGCGCTGGACGACAACCGAGAAGGTCCGCCTCGTCGAGGAGTCCATGCAGCACGGGCATGTCGGTGTCCTATGCGGCACGCCGGGCGGGCATTTCGCCCAGCCAGCTCTTTGCCTGGAAGCGGCGCATGTTCGAAGGCGGCGCGACAGCGGTTCAGGCCGATGACGATGTGGTTGGCGCAGCCCGTGTGCGGGAGCTCCGAGAAACGCGTGCGCGATCTGGAGCGCATGCTTGGCCGCAAGACCATGGAGGTCGAGATCCTCAAGGAGGCGCTCGATCTCGCCGCCTCCAAAAGTCAGCGTTGCGGCTCGCCTCGCTCGACAAGGACGGTTCGCTGTGAAGACTGTCTCGGACACAATCGGCGTCTCCCGCTCCAACCTTGCCGAGCAGACGGGGAAACACCGAAACACCCTCTCGAAAGCCCTGCGATGCGTAAGCCATACGCCAAGCCTGGCGATGCTGCCGCGCTGCCCATCATCCACAGGCTGGTCGACCGGCGGTCCGACCTATGGCTATCGGCGCATCACGGCCTTGCCGCCTATCAACCGCAAGCGGTGCTGCGCATCATGAAGACCAATCGTCTGGTTCTGACGCGCCATACCGCCTACCGCCCGGCCCCGAACCCATGACGGTGTCGTCATCGCGCTCCGCTCCAACATCCGCTGGTGCTCGGACCATCTCGAACTCAAATGCCGCAACGGCGATATTGGCCGCCGGCCGCTCTTCCGTGACGTTCCAAACAGGGCCACATCGCAATCTGCCATTGTCCTGGCCCCAATCTGGCAAGTGAGGTGGTCTATGGTCCGGCACGATCTCCTTCTGAGCACTCAAATCGAGCTGGGAGATCGCATCCACGGCTGCTTTCAACGCTCGCATGCGAACGACGAAGCGACGAGTGTCAGGTCAATGCTGCCCAGTTACGAAACTGCAGCACTAATTTAATCAAAAGATCATCCCCATTTTCTGATTGACCGCTATACAGCCTCTATTCGAGGTCACAAGGACAGCAACCAATTCGATCGAGGCCGATATCATGACACTTGTTGGCTACAGAAGTACAGTCCCCCGTCCCCATGGAGAGCCCGCTCAGCAATATACCGAATCTGGCAGGGATCTTAGCAGCAAAATAGTCATGCTTGAGCGAGCCAAGGCCATCATCAGCCAAGAGGCTGCCGCGTTGGAAACCCTCTCGAACAGGGTCGACGACCATATCTGCGTGCTCGCGGACTACATCCTTTCTTCAACTGGTATTGTCATAGTGTGCGGTGTCGGCAAGTCGCGACTGGTTGGAGAAAAGATCTCCGCAGTTCTCGCATCGACTGGCACTCGATCGATCACGCTCGACCCGGTCGACGCCTTGCATGGAGATCTCGGGCGCGTGCGTGACGGGGATGTCATTCTCGCGCTGTCCAATTCTGGCGAGACTGCGGAGCTTATGCAGCTCATCCGTGCTGTCCGGCAGCTTCCTGTCATCGTTGCCGCGATCACGGGGCGCGCCACCTCGTCGCTGGCACAGGCTGCCGACGTGGTGATCGATATCGGGTCGATCCAGGAAGCATGCGCACTTGGCCTTGCTCCGACTACCTCGACGACGGCTATGGCGGTAATGGGGGATGCCCTAGCGCTTGTCCTGCAGGAGCGGCGTGGGTTCACGCGCCATGACTTCGCACGTCTTCACCCGGGTGGAAGTCTCGGACGGGAGCTGATGCCAGTGCGCGACCTGATGTGGCCGCTTGAAGCGATTCCTGTGTTCCGGCCAGATACACCGCTGTCGCTGGTGCTCTTGTCAATGTGCCGCGCCTCCCGAAAGTTAGGCGTCGCCGCAGTCGTCGACGAGGGAGGCAACGTCGTCGGGACTTTGAACGGGGAGTCCATCGGTCGATTAGCCGAGTGTGGCGCCCCTCCAGACCTTAGCGATCCGGTGAAGCGGCACATGCAGCCGCCGCTCAACACAATTTCCGGGCGCGCATTTCTCGATCAAGCCGCGCAGCTCTTCCGTCAGCACGAGGTCGAGTTGATACCCGTGCTTGACGACCAGGACAAGTTCGCCGGCCTGATATCTCGTCAGGACGTGCTGAAGCCATGTTGAGTGATGAAAGTTGTGCAATTGGCGATCATTCGAGGACGGTCTCACAACGGCTCTCTTGGCGGCACTGGGGATCTGAGCAGGGCTTCGATGATGCGCGCCTTGGCGGATGACTTCGAGATTGTCTACCGGTCCGAGCGGCCACAAGATGTATACTGCTACACGCCGGGCATTGTCGTGACGGCGAGCCGAAGAGTGGTAGCCACCTTTGATCTCGGCGGTGCCGGGGTCAGGGATCTCCTCGGGCCGAAGGGATCTCGCGCGGGAGGTACGCGCTTCGGAATGGGCATGGTCTATGTGTCCGATGATGGGGGCTGTTCCTGGGCTGAGCGAAATACCTTTCCATTCTGGCACGCCCGGCCATTCACAGCTGGCGGGCGGCTCTACATCCTTGGTCATGCCGGCGACCTCATGATCATGCGTTCCGACGATGACGGGGAGACGTGGAGCGCGCCGGTCGCGCTAACCTCAAATATGAAATGGCACGGGTCGTCCTGCAACGTGCATTACGCGAATGGGTACCTCTACCTCGCCTTGGACGAGCGGCGCGATCTTGCAATCGACGGATGGAATACAGCCGGTTTGGCACCGCGGGTGTTGCGCGCTAGAATTGACCACGATCTTCTAGACCGTGAGAGCTGGACTCTCTCAGAGTCCCTCGCGTTCAACGAGATAGTCTCATCGAGGGATTTCGATCTTTTTGGTATACCGTTCTATAGCACGCCACCCCGAGCTTCGGCCGAGCTCGGATCGGGACGCTTGTGTGCACCGATGGGCTGGCTTGAACCGAATATCGTCCGGTTTTTCGATCCCTCACATCTGTGGCACGATCCGGGCGGGCGGACGTTGCACGTTTTCTTGCGCACGAACACGGGTGGAACGGGCTATGCTGCCCTGGTGAAGGTCATTGAGCAGGATGATGGTCGTCTGACCACAGCATTAGAAATCATGCCGTCGGGAAAAAGGGCTCTCTTCGTCCCATTTCCGGGAGGCCATATGAAATTCTTTTTGCTTTATGATGACAAGACGCGGCTCTACTGGTTGCTGAGTTCACAAGCGACCGACTCTATGGTGCGCCTCACGCACATATCGGAGGCGCGCTACAATTTGCCGAACAATGAGCGCCATAGGCTGCAACTTCACTTCTCCAGAAATTGCATCGATTGGTGCTTTGCCGGACTTGTCGCCGCGGGTCAGACCGAGCGTCACGCACGGAACTACGCGAGCATGGCGGTCGACGGCAATGATCTTCTCGTGTTGTGCCGGTCAGGGGATGACGAGGGGAGGGACCCTCAATACACGAACCTGATCACGTTTCATCGCGTCAAGGAATTCCGCAACCTCGTCTATTGATCTTTTGCATTTCTGAGAGTGGGGAAAACATGCCCAGAACTTCGAGTCCAGTCGCTATCATCATTCCCGCCCGCTACGGCTCGAGCCGCTTCCTCGGCAAGCCGCTCGCGATGATCACTGGCCGGACGATGATCAATCGTGTCTGGTCGTTGGCCCGTGCAGTATCTGACGTAGATGAGGTTTGCATCGCCACTGACGACGAGCGCATCGCCGAGCATGTTCGAAGCTTTGGCGGAGCCGTGGTGACAACCCCGAAGGAATGCACAAATGGCACCGAGCGGGTCCTGAAAGCAGCCCAGATGCTTTCCACGACGCCTGCCGTCATAGTGAACCTTCAGGGTGACGCTGTCCTGACGCCGCCGTGGGTCATTGCCGCTTTGATCGATGAGATGCGCCGCGACCCGACAGTGGAGATCGCTACTGCCGCGGTGCGGATGGACAAGCGCAGTTATGACGCTTTGCGCACGGCCAAAGGGCACGGCGAGGTCGGAGGCACAACTGTGACTTTCGACCGACGCTGGAACGCCCTCTATTTCTCGAAATCCATCATCCCGTTCATGCGCAATGATGGACAAGGCAATTATTCGGATCCCTTGCCGGTCTTTCGCCATATCGGACTCTACGCGTACCGCTACGAAACCCTGTGCCAGTATATCAGTTTCGAATCCGGTCCCCTCGAACGTTCTGAGAAACTTGAGCAATTGCGCGCGCTCGAGCATGGGATACCTGTCCGCGTTCTCGAAGTCGACTATGGCGGTCGGACTCACTGGGCTGTCGACAGCCCAGATGATTTGAAGCGCGTTGAGGCGATCATCGGCAAAGAGGGCGATCTCGTTGCGGCTTGAGGCAGACCCGCCAGCCCGATAGACGGTATGATCTGCAATACAAAGCGGCCACTATCTATGAAGCTTATCCTCAGCCGTCACGGCAACACTTTTGAGCCCGGCGATAAGGTCGTTTGGGTCGGCCGCAGAACCGACCTCCCGCTTACAGGAGAGGGCTGCCGCCAGGCTCAAGATCTCGGAAACACTCTGTGCCAGTCGGGTGTTAGGCTCGTTGGACTCTATTGCGGACCGCTACGGCGCACGCGTGAGTATGCTGAGATCATCGCGGAGCGGATCGGTGGCGCGTCCCTACCAATTGTTGACCCGAGTCTAGCCGAGATCGACTATGGTGCATGGGAGGGTTTTAGCAGTCAGGAGATCATAGATCAATTCGGAGGGGAGGAATTGGACGCGTGGGAACGCAGCGGCGCGTGGCCTGAATCGCCTGGTTGGAGCCCTTCCGAGGCCACGTTGGCACATGGCGTCACGACCTTTGTGGGGCAGCTCCCTCGGACGCAGGGAGAGGATAGCGCGGTCCTCGCCGTGACGAGCAACGGCGTGCTGCGCTACTTCCTGCGGCTTGCCGGCAGTACGCTATATGGCAAGGTCGCCACAGGTCATATCTGCATTCTTGAGGTACTGCAGGGAAACTGCCGGGTCAACGCATGGAACATTGCACCAGATCCGGATCATTTGTCAGAGCTGTTGGCTAAGGCCGGATGATGCCGCAGCATCTCATTGTAAACGGCGACCGCACGGATGCCGGGGGCGGCCTTGAGGAGCGGAACAATCTCAGCAGCGAAGATATGCTCAAGAGGATCGGGGCGACGCCGGTCGCGCGGCGGCCTGCTCTGCGATGGAAGACGCGCTTCCTTCTCGATGCGGTAAGCTGTCGCCCGGCTGATCGACGCCTCAATGGAATTGTTTTGTCGGTACTTCATAAAAAGCCTCGTCTGAATGATCGGGTTACATGGCGACCCGGCACGAAGGTGATTCTCCATTCTCAGAAAATCACCCACGCTACCGGGCCAACCGCGATCATGAGACGCCGAAAAATTGCGCCGCTGCGGGAGTGTAACTCCGGTCGGGCTACGCCCTCCCTTGGTCACACCCCCGCCGCCGAGTCTCATCCTGATTGACGCGAGTTTCGCGGTAGGGACGCTCATTACTGAGCGCCCCCCGCACAGATCCACGCGGGCGGCTTTTCCGCACGTGGCTCCTAACTCGAGTGTTTGACGGCGAAGCGGACACTCGGCCATGGATGAAGGTTGCAAGGCTTGGGAAGCTAGTCGTTGGCTAACTGCGCGATCCGTTCCCACGTAGCGCCGTCCTTCTGGCTGCGTCGCTGAAGCGAACGCCTCCAAAGGTCGATCACCCGATACCTGAACGCCGTGGGCGCCCGGATATTCGTTGGAACCGCGAAATATGCGAAGTGCCCGCCAACGGTCTGGCCCAGCCACTTCCCCTGCTTGGGAATCGGCCAGTGCATTCGCCGTCGCAGCTCGACCTTAATGTCCTGAAGCTTCGCCCGCATGCGGTCGCCGCGGGTCTTCCTTTGAAGCTGGAAGCGCCCTCGACGTGATTTTCCGCAGATGAACGTGAACCCCAGTAAGGCGAAGGTCTCCGGTTTGCCGAGCCCGCGCTGCTTGCGGTCGACCGCCGCCAGGAGGCCAAACTCAATCAGGCGAGTCTTGTCCGGATGAGCGACAGCATGAACTCCTCAAGCCTCGCGCGGATCGCATCGAGAAAGCGACGAGCGTCGCCCTCATGCTCGAAGCCAACGACCACATCATCGGCATAGCGCACGATTATCATATCGCCGGTGGCCTCGCGCTGTCGCCAGCGCTGGGCCCAACTCCAGAAGCCATTGAATATAATCGGCTCGGCAACAATTGCCGCGATCTCTCCACGACACCTCTTAAAAGCGTTTGTGACTGCTTCCGGGTCATTCCACTCAACGGCCACTATATTCGAGGCATCAGAGGACGGTTGGCCGAGAGACATCGGCAAGGGTCCATGGCCCGGCCGAGAAGCTGGGGACGGAGGAACTGAAGGATTAACGCTACGATTATCGAACCGATAGCGCCCGTCCACGGGTGCCGCAATTCAAACGCGTAACGCGCACCGGCGCGCTCAATCACCGCCTCGGGCCCGCGCAAGCAGGTGAACCCTGCGCGGCAGGAGAGAGCTGTGAGCTTGACCTGGTTCGACTAACCGAACCGTGTCACGCAAATCGGGTCCTGGCTCTGGATTCCGTTGCTAATTCAAGGAACACGATGTCGCCTAACACACCTCTTGACCTCAGCAGTGATGTGAGCCTCGGATCAAACACCTAGTCAGAGCCGCGGGCGCTTGTTCGCCCATGGCTGCAACTGTTCGAATGCCGCCGAGACCCGCAGCACGCCGAGATCGTCGAAGCGTTTGCCGACGATCTGCAGTCCGACCGGCAGCCCCGCCGGAGTAAAGCCGCATGGTACGCTTGCGGCCGGGTTCCAGGACATGTTGAACGGGTAGGAGAACTCCGCCCACATAATCCAGTCCCAAGGATGCGTTGGCCAATGATCGGGCATCAGCTTCTCGGCTGGGAAAGCGGCGACTGAAGCGGACGGTGTCACTAAAAAGTCCCAATCCCGGAACCAGCGATGGATGTTGGCAACGTATACCATCTTCCGCGCACGCATCTCTTGATGACGTGCGACGGAGACGTTCTCTGAATGCTTGATGCAGGCGACGAGCCCAGGATCCATCTCTGCCTCCCATCTCGGTAGGTACTGTGCGAGGCCGGTCGCTTGGGCGGACCAGAAGAACCGGATCAGTTCCGGTCCGTCCTTCGCCCACGGGATGGTTACTTCCTCAACAATTGCGCCAAGTTCCGTAAAGCGTGCGACGGCGGCCTTCACCAGCTCTGTGACTTCCGGATCGACGCGAGCGACACCCAGATCGGGGCTATAGGCGATGCGCCTGCCCTTCACGCCGTCGCGAAGCAGGGCGAGATAGTTGGCAGGCCCCACCTCTAGGGACGTGTAGTCGAGGAAATGCGGACCGGCCATGACCTCGAGCATCAGTGCGCTGTCAGCGACGGTGCGTGTAATCGGCCCTTTGTGGTTCGTCATGTCACTTCCGGGCAGTGGATAATTCGGCACGCGCCCGAAGCTGGGCTTCAGTCCAAACACACCGCTGAAATGCGCGGGCATGCGGATCGATCCAGCACCGTCACTGCCCTGGTGCAGAGGCCCATAGCCCGCCGCTGCAGCGGCGCCTGCGCCGGCCGAGGATGCGCCAGCGTTGTAGCCGAGCTTCCATGGATTGCTGGTGATCCCCGTGAGTGGGCTGCGCGAGACACCGGTCCAGCCAAACTCCGGCATGGTGGTTTTGCCGATGACGATCGCGCCCTCGTCTCGCAGACGCGACACGAGCGGCGCATCCTCGATCGGCTGATCGCGGACGACGATCTTGCTGCCGTTCCGTGTCGGCATGTCCTTGGTGATCGAATCCTTGATCGTGACCGGCACGCCGTGCAACCGTCCGATTCGCACACCGCTCATCAGGGCGGTTTCCGCCTTTTTCGCATCGTTCATCGCGCGATCTGCGGCAAAGTAGGCGAAGGCGTTCACCTTGGGCTCCAGCTCGGCAATGCGGGCCAGCAGCACGCGCATATACTCGACGGGCGAAATCTCTTTGGTGCGGATCAGCTCGGCCAGCTCGACGGCAGGCATAAAGCCGATGGTCTCAGAGTCCATTATCTACCTCGCTCTATGGATACTGATAGCTCAACGTTTTTTTGATGCCGATCGCGGCCGAAAGCTGGAAAAGGGGGTGTTCCGTTCCGGGTTAAAGCGAAGTTCCGCAGCGTTGGACGCAAGCGGTCGACCGTGCAACATCACAAAACTCCCGCTTGGCGCAAACACAAGCGGAGTTTGAACCAAAAACAGTCGATCGAGTGTGTTGTTATCGTAAAATCTACGCGACATTGTTGTTGCAATGCAGATTGATCAGGATAGGGGGACGCCTCGCGACGCCGCCCACCGGGTCACCGGAGGCGGTCACCCGCCCCCGGTTCCCACAGAACGTGGCGTGCGGAGCTACCGCACCACGCTCTTCGGCAGTTAGTTCACAGCACCGCGAGTGCCTGCAGTTCCCTATGCGGGAGCCGCAGTTTGGGTCGCAGTAGCGGGTCGTCTAATCGGCCGACCGTCAAGGGGGTAGATGCAAGGCAGTCGTCCTTTTTGCCGATGCTCGTTCGTTCGTATGCCGGGTACAGGGTCGTCTACGCGGTCGATGCAAAGTTGATCGCCGCAGGATGAGTTTCGCAGGTGAGATCTTCCTATGTTCGTTACGCACTCTGCTAACGAGCAGTTGCTTCCCGCTTCGCGGATCGTAATAGGCATAGTGGCCGCGCAGGACGCGGTTTTATTTCCGCAACCTGATCACTGATTTTATAATGCCGTATTCGCCGCATCAGCTCCTGCAGAGACAGAAGGCTGCGCTTTAGCCGAGATTTTTCGGTGCGCATCCCAACCTTGAATGTCGGTAGCTTTTTAAGTTGTCCGGTTTTGGTAGCACATCATTTGTCCGCTTCTGTTTTGCGTCGAAGCGGTTCACGCGGCCTGCCCTGTGCGGCAGGTCTCTTGGATTGCGGCGCCGTCGGGCATGTATCGAGCAATGCGGCGGGGCCATGGAAGACCGCGAGCGTGCCATCCGGATAGTGCCTGATCTTGACCGTGGCTTTGACGAAGTGATGTCGGATCGGGCTCTGCGGCAGCTGCAATCGCAGCCGCGCGAAGGCGATCGTGTTGTCGCGGGCAACCACGCGCTCCTCCTCGATGCACAGGATCTGAGCCAGTTGTTGCGGGTCGGCGGCGACAAAGGCGCTGTCTTCGACCGCGGCTGGCCTGGCGAAGCGGGCATTGTGAGCCGGCAGATAGGTCTGTGCGATGAAGCGGTTGGCGGCCTGGATATCAGCAATGCCGGCCAGCGCCAGTTCCTTAGGCGCCGATCCTGCAAAGTGGAGAACATCCGCTCGGAGCGGCCCCTGGCTTCAGGCGAATAGGCCGGGATATGCTCGATGCCCAGTTGCCGCAGCGCCCGCCCGACCTGGGTCGGCCGGCTCTTGTCGACCGCCTCGCCGGCCTTGAGCGTCACGAAATAGTGGCTGCCGCGATCGGTGTAGAGGCTCGACGGCAGTCCCTTGGCGACCAAGGTCTCCAGAAGTCCCTGAAAGCTCGACGCCGTGCCTTCCTCCTCGATCAGGAAGGCCGAATAGACCGTGCTCGTCGCGTCGTCCATCGTCACGATCAGGTCCAGCATCGGCTGGCCTTCCAGCCAGGCATGCCGGCTGCCGTCCTGGTGCAGCATCATCCCCTCGCACGGCTTCCTTTCCCGCTTGCGCCGGTGAGCACCGCGCCGCTTGGCCCGTCCCACCAGGCCCGCCGCGTGAAGCTGCGTCTTGATGAAGGTGTAGCCCCAGCTGAAGTCGTGATCGCGCAGCAGGTGCTCGTGGAAATGCTTCACACTCCAGCCAAGGTAGCGATGACGATAAAGCTCCAGCATCTCTTCAATCGCTTCCGCAGGCACCCGACGGTCGAAATCTTGCCCAAACGCCGGTCGAGCAACCCAACTTCCCCAGCCTCTTCGTAACGGTCGCGGTAGCGGCGAAATTGCCGCTCCGACATGCCAAGCAACTCGCCTGCCTCCATCGTCGAAAGATGGCCGCCTTCCCAGCGGCGCAAAACGTCCAGAAACTTCTGCATTCTCCGGTCCTGTAGCCATGCTGTCCGTTTCATCCCCAGCCTCCCATGCGCTGGCGATAAAACCGGTTCGATCGGATTGAGCTTGGGCAGAGACATGGAGTCGAGGGAGGCCGAGAGACTCGAAGTAATGGTTGCTAGGGCCTGTTGGACCGCCGGGTGTCCTCACATGCGCCAGAATCCCGTCGGTGAACCGGCGGCAACCGCAGTTCCGAACTTTGGCACGCCATGACGGCGGAGTTCCTTGAAGCGGTTGTGCCCATTCCCCCATTGCCGCCAGAGATACATGCGTAGTCTTCGGCGGATCCACGCTTCCAAGTTCGCAAGCACCCGTGGGGTCTGGCAGATATAGCGTGATGGGGTTGTCTAATCGCGGCAGGGACGTCAAGTATCTTCGCGCTTTGAGATGCGTTTGCCGGGTACACGGTTGTCTTCGCAGTCGACATCAGCCGCATGATAGAGGTTCGCGGGAGGAGCCTTCAATGTGGACGACGCACTTTGCTGAGTCAGCGGTGCAACCCCCTCAGCGGAATGGCTCGGCCGCACGTCCCGGCAGGGACGTCCCAGGCGCTCAGATCTTGGACGCTATCCCCCAGTTTCATGTTGTGGCTCCTGCGTTGCGATCAAAGAGCTCGCCAGTCTTGAGCATCGCATGCATCGTGACCGCCAGTTTGCGCGCTACGGCAACGGCGGCGCGTTCGAAGCCGATCCTTTCGCGGAGCTTGAGGCCCCATGTGCGCAGGGTGCTGTTGGTCGAGCTGCGTGTCAGAATGACTGCCGCCGCCTCGTAGTGAAGCCCGCGCAAATGACGATCGCCGCGTCGGGAGATGTGACCGTCATAATCGACCTCCGGCGCGTCGTCAGCCCGAGCCAGGCCTGCCGCATTCTCATGTCGATCCCCGCCGTCGGCACGATCACCGCAACCTCTTTCGTCACCGCCATCGAGGAGCCTGACAACTTCAAGAAGTTCCGGCTCTGTTGGCGCCTGGCTTTGGCGCGCAGCGGCAACAAGCTGACGCCCGCGTTCGGCGGCACGGATGCGCATGCTGCGCCAAGCCTCCAGCATCGGCAGCACGATAGGAGCGAGCCGGTCCTGATCGACAAGAAGGCTCCGGACATTCTTCTCGAACGTGCTTCCCTTGCCCGCAGGAACGAGCAGCCCGAACGTTTTCATGAGCCCACGGATCTGGTTGGAGAGTTCGGTCGTGATCCTGACCAGCCGGGTGCGTGCCGCCACGAGCGTGCGCGTCAGCATGCTGTCGAATCCTTTCACCCGCACCTCACGGAAGAACGCTACTTCTGCAAGATGGGCCAAACCGTCGGCGTCGTTCGCGTCGGTGATCGACCAATCGATCAAGTCGACTGCACGCTGAAGTATCGCCTTGGTCTGAGCAAGCCTGGGTGAAACCGCGATAACAACTCCCATTGAGTCTCGGTAATCGCCTTTCCTGACGATCGGGATCTTGGATTTAACCTGCAATTTGATCTCGGCGACACCCGGCACGGCAGCCGCCCGACTGTCACCATCGATCCACTCGAGAGTGCCATCGCGATCAGGAAGCAGGGACCGCCAAGCCGCAATTTGCGAATGCCTTCTGAGCAAATTCCATTCATCGCCGATGACAAGCTTGATGTGCTCGGTGACGAGATCGACGCCGTAAGCCAACTGAACCGGTTGAGGAGTGCCACCAAGACGCGGATTAACTTCAATGACGACTGGGCCACGCTTCGTCCACCGGAGTTCAATGCAGGATGGCCCCCAGCCAAGGCCGAGAGCTTGCAAACAGCTCAACGAAACATCGGCTATACGCTCATGCTCGTCATCAGTCAGCGGTGCCGGAAAGATGCCCTCACTATAGACGAAATGCGGTGGGGGGCCGAAGCCAGCGGCCTCAATCCCAATGACCTCATTTCCCATTATAATAGCCGCATAATGGGAGCCTCGTGCGAATTCTTCCACTAATATCCTCGGCGAAGACCGCCATACGTGCTTCCCGCCCAACAGATAGCTCGTATGTTCGGCCAACTCGTCGACGTCCCGGCACAATCGGACACCGGTGCTACCGTTGCCGACCGCTGGCTTAACAACCACCGGCAGGCCGATCTCCGTGGCAGCGCGTTCAACTTCCGCCGCATTTTCTGCCAAGCGATAAGCAGGGATTGAAACGCCGGCCTCCGCGAGGAGTTGACGTTGAGTGAATTTATCGCAGCATCGTTCAATCGATGCGGGGTTAGGCCCCGGCAGATCGAAACGGCGACAGAGCTTGGCAACTCTCGCGCAGACCCACTCTTTGGCGCAGGTAATGCCAGCAATATCATAAATCGCCCATAGCCGGGAACATTCGCGGATCAGCGCATGGAGATCGTCTGTATGGACCCGGATTGCCTCAATGCTTTCCGTCTCAAGACAGTCGTACTGAGCTGGATCAGCTGACAAGATAATTGGCCGAAGTCCAAGTCGCTGGGCCGCTTGGACATATAGCAAGCCATTACCCGTTGGATCACCTTCCACCAAAATGAGTGCTCTTCTTGCCATTGGCCGTCGACCCTCCATAATGTACTGCGCGGCAGTCGAGGTAATCGCCCTCATATTTTTCAGCCGGGGCTGACCTCAGACGTTGTAGTGAACGTACCATCGTCGCCGATTTGCGGTTGTTAAGATTCTATAAATTTACATAAAATCCTGCCTAGCCAGTTGGGCATCTCGAAAAACCTCGCCGGCCGATGTCTGATTCACTTCGCCTGTGATTTGCGCGGAGGCAATGGATGCCGGACAGGCCTATGTGCAGCTGAGCACAGCCGGCGACCCGCTGGAGAAGCTGAACGCGGTGGTGCCGTGGGAGGTCTTCCGTAAGCTTGGCCAGCGCTCCCTAGTTGTTTGATCCGGGTTTGATGGGCATCTTTATCCTCCGAATCAAAGGATGCGCTATGGGCGAGGTGCTGTATCGCTCGACGGATCGCCTCTGTCGTCGTGGCGCTCCCATGCAGAAACCTGGCGGTTGTTCTGCTTGCCGAGTTGGCCGCAATACTGCCGGGCCACACGACCGAATGCTTCCCCTTCTTGGGAAAGCCGGTGTCGTCGACGGTCCAGGCGCGGATCGGCCCCTGACGCTCGAGTGCCGCCAGAACCTGCGCCTGCACGACGCCAAGCACGGCATCATCTGACCAATCCGCTTTCGCCATGAAGTGACGCAGAGACTGGGCGCCGCCTGAACACGCGCAGGCAGCCGCGCTGCCATTGGCTCCACTCTCTTGCGGTCGCCCGGCAAAAGCAGCCGGTGCAATAAGCCTTCAGCGGCGCCACTCGGTCGGCATGACCCAATGCCGAGGCGAGCGTCTCGACATAGGTCGCAAAACGCGATTCACGCGTTTCGATTCCGTCTTGGATATCCATCGCTCCCTCCATTTGAAGCCGGAGTCTCCATTATCGCAATCAAACGAAGTTTATGACACAGTACTACTAGGGCCCGGACCCATAAAGGGCTTCCATTGATGTGGCTGTCATGATTCACGGTCTCCGCAGATGGAGGCTGTTGATGAATCGAGACTATTTCTGGCTGACGGACGCACAGTTCGCGAAGCTGAAGCCGCACCTGCCCACCGACACTCGCGGCAAGCCACGGGTAGATGACCGCCGGGTTATCAGCGACATCATACATGTCAGCAAGAGCGGCGGGCGGTGGGTCGATGCGCCTGTGGCCTATGGCCCGAGAAAGACGCTCTACAACGCTCCCAGTGTTGGGCAGCAAAGGGCGTATGGAGCGACATCTTTCATGCCCTCGCCGGTGCGGATAAACCACCGGCCCAGCTTCTCATCGATTCTTCGGCGTGCGTGCGCATCGTTGCGCGGCAGAGGGTAAAGGGGGAACGCAATCATGCCATCGGTCGATCACGCGGCGGACGCCACCAAGATCCATGCTCTGACCGACGGCTTGTGGCGGCCCGTCGCCTTTATGCTCACCGCCGGCCAGGTTGCCGACTGCAAGGCGGTTGAAGTCCTTCTCGAACAGATGCCGGAAACCGGTCTCGTCAACGCTGA
This sequence comes from Mesorhizobium sp. M0909, assembly GCF_040319515.1. Classification (NCBI taxonomy): domain Bacteria; kingdom Pseudomonadati; phylum Pseudomonadota; class Alphaproteobacteria; order Hyphomicrobiales; family Phyllobacteriaceae; genus Mesorhizobium; species Mesorhizobium sp. M0909. The sequence goes on along the minus strand of NZ_JAMYOA010000026.1, from coordinate 2,543 downwards.
CAAGGGCTACGACAGCAACGCCATCTGCCGACAGATCAGTGAACGGGGGCCTTCGCCAACATCCCGCCAAAGGCAAATCGCATCTGGAAGAACTGCTTCTCGCCCTTTCTATACCGCGACCGAAAACGCAATCGAGCGCATGTTCTGCCGCCTCAAGGACTCCCGTCGGATCGCAACCAGATACGACCGCCTGGCGACCAATTTCCTAGCCGCAGTCTGCATCGCCGCGACCGTCAGCTTCTGGTTATGAGTCCAGGCCCCTGGTAGGTCGCCTGGCTGATTCCCGCCGCCGGCAGCTCTCGGCCACCGGAGCCAGCTGCTCCCGGCTTCAGAATGAACGCCTTCTACGCGTCCGAAAGCTTCGAAGCCTTCATGGTCTTCCGCTCCTTCCAGCCAAGAAGGCTACCGCAGAAAACTCCGGTTCCGAACGATCCAGTTTTTGGGGACCAGAGCAGCGCGTGTCCGCTAACCGCGTCGTGCGTCTTATGATAGTATTTCGTGTCGATTTTTAAAATGCGGTGAACGAATTCATGACAGGTATATTCATTTGTTACAGTTATGTAAACATGATTGACAGCAGGCATGATATCGTCCTAGCATGAACTTTGAGACTGGTTCTTGTGGCGCCCATCTCTTGGCCATTTGGTAAATACTTCAGCGCTGCACTTTGATAATTGGATTGTATAGGTCAAGTGGTGGCGACGAACGACATTCTTGTATCTTAGACGGTCCTGTGCATCAGTTATTGCGAGAAACAATGCCATGACCAAAATTGACGAATCTGCGTTAGCAGCTATCTCAGAGGTGGTGAAGAACACTGTCCTTCATAGGCTAAGCGCTATTCACGCACCGCTCTCGTTTGTACAAGTTGGAGGAAATGACGGGATCACTGATGATCCAATCCACGACTTCATCGTACAATATGGCTGGACTGGTGTGATCGTAGAGCCTGTACCGACCCTATTCGAACGTCTAAGGCAAACCTATCGCGAGACGACCGGGATCCAATTTGAGATGTGTGCATGCTCTGACTCACCGGGCATCGTTACATTCTATCATGTTAACACAGAGAATGACCTTGGCTTGAAAATTTCGAGCTTTAGCTTAGAAACTATAATGCTTCACGCTGACAGCATACCAAACCTAAAGGATATAGTTGTGCCGATTGAGGTTTCAGTCAAGCGCGTGTCTCAAGTCATCGACGATACAAGAAAAGACAAGATTGATGCCATATTCATTGACGCAGAGGGGCACGATGATAGCGTGGTTCGCGGAATTGATCTAAATAGACACCGACCACAAATAATATATATAGAGCATAAGCACCTAAGTTACTATAAAATTTACTACCTAGACAGAGAACTTCTTGAGGCTGGCTATCGAAAAATTCGCCTGTACACTGATACATTATACTATCTTAATAGCGGAACGGTATCGGACTATTGCGCCAGTTTTCACGATCTGTCGCACGCATGCTTTACTCGAATCTAGCGGTTGTTAGGGTCCCGCCAGTTCACGGCCTGTTAAGCATGATGCAAGCTAACGCGATTGGCGACGGCCTTAGTATACTGGCCGTCAGTGCGAGCCGGAAGAGAGATCAGTCGTGGGGGCGGCTGCGGCGGCAGTGCAGATGCGGATGATGAAGCAGGTTCTGGCCCCAGGTGTGCAGCACGGCGAAGAAGCCAATCTCGGCGCGCAGGTACTTGGGATCGGCGGCGCCAAATAGCGCCGAAATGGCGTCGCGCTCTCGCAGGGCTGCAAGCCAGAGAAGAACTGCACCTGGCCGGCCGCCGCTATGTCTATGCCAAGCCGCCTTCGCCGGACCAGTGTCCTCGGCTACCTCGGCCGCTACACGCACCGCAGCGCCATTTCCAACAACCGCCTCATCGACATCGAGGACGGCTGTTCGTTTCCGCTGGAAGTACTATCGGCACGGCAATCGGGAAAAGGTCATGACCGTCTCGGCCGACGAGTTCATTCGCCGCTTCTTGTTGCAAGTCCTGCCCCGCCGCTTGCATCGCATCCGCTACTACGGCTTTCTCGGCAATCGTACCGCGCCCAAAAAGCTTGCCCACTGCCGCGACCTGCTCGGGTTGCGTTCGCGGTTTGGTGTATCGGGGATCTACTCAGAGCTTATTGAAGGTCCGCGATCATTGCGACCAGCCGCTCGCGGACAGCTTCGTCCAGGATGAATTGATCGTGCTCTCGGGCACCGCTCGCGATCTTCGCGGGCCTTGGTTAGAATACGGAACTTCTCGCTATTCAACCACGCTCCGCCTTGTCCGATTTCCAACAATGTCGGATACGCGGCGTAGTAGAGTCAGATCTATCAGCTTGGTTAACCGTTTTCTTGTTTGGCACGGAACATGCGGGGTCATCCGCAAACGCGTCACGGACTGAGGAAACATCGTCCCATGCTTACGCTCACCGAAAATACCGACGCTCCGGATCTCCCACTTGCAGAACGATCCAAAGATGAGGCTCGAGAAAGTCCTGACAGCACGAAGACGATTGCTTTCGTCCTCCGCTCGGGCGGCGAATTC
>NZ_JAMYOA010000025.1:0-65650 GCF_040319515.1 Mesorhizobium sp. M0909 | reverse complement strand
GCTGCGGCGCCGTCACAACCGAAAGGATGACGTTCTGCTCATGCAGCACCTTGTAGTGCTTGAGGCTGTGCATCAGTGCCGTCGGCGCGCTCAGCGGATCGCTGGTCAGGAACACCGCGGTGCCCGACACCAGATGCGGCTTCTTCTTCAGCAGATTGCCGGCGAGGAAATCGAGCGGGATCTCGTTCCGGCGGGTCTTGTCGAACAAATAGCGGCTACCGCGGATCCAGGTCCACATAGTCATCACGATAACTGCGGCGATGGCAAGCGATGCCCAGCCACCTTCAAACACCTTGACTATGTTGGCAGCAAAGAAGCCGGTATCGACGAAGGCGAACACGGCCATCAAGGCGATCGCGACGCCAAGCGGCCATTTCCAGATGCGCGTCATCACAACAAAAAGCAGCACATTCGTCACCAGCATGTTGCCGGTCACCGAAATACCGTAGGCCGAGGCCAGGCGGCTGGATTCGCCGAAGCCGACCACCAGCAACATCACGACCAGCGCCAGCATCAGGTTGATGCGCGGCAGATAGATCTGGCCCGACTGTTTTTCCGACGTGTGCTGGATGACGAAACGCGGCAGCATGTTGAGCTGCACCGCCTGCCTGGTCAGCGAGAAAGCGCCGGAGATCACCGCCTGGCTGGCGATGACGGTCGCCGCCGTCGCCAGCACGACCATCGGAATAAGCGTCCAGCCCTGGTTCATCTCAAAGAAGGGATGGCCGACAACGCCGCCATTTGCCAGCACGAAGGCGCCTTGCCCGACATAGTTGAGCAATAGACAAGGGAACACGATTGCCAGCCAGGCGAGGACGATCGGCTTGCGGCCGAAATGGCCGAGATCGGCATAGAGCGCCTCGGCGCCGGTGACGGCGAGGAAGACCGCACCAACCGTGACGAAGGCGACGTCGGGCGAGTTGACCAGGAATGACACGATGTAATGCGGGCTGATCGCCAGCAGGATTTCCGGATCGGCGATGATGTGGTTAATGCCGGAAAGGCCGATGGCCAGGAACCATAGCGCCGTGACTGGCCCGAACACCAATCCTACGCCGCCGGTGCCGAACCGCTGTACCGCAAACAGGATCGCCAGGATGGCCAGTGTCAGCGGCACCACATAGGGCTGAAATGTCGGCGTGACGACATTCATGCCTTCGACCGCTGATAGGACCGAGATCGCCGGCGTAATGACCGCGTCGCCGAAAAAAAGCGCCGCGCCGACGATGCCGATGCCGAGGATCACCGCCGAGCGCGTCGGAAAACTGTTGCGCGCCAGCGCCATCAGCGACAGCACCCCGCCTTCGCCTCGATTGTCGGCACGGAGCACGAACATGATGTATTTGATGGTGACGGTGATCGTCAGCGACCAGATGATCAGCGAGAGTACGCCCAGGATGTCGCCACGGTTGGCGACATTGCCACCGGCTGATGCATGCAACGCCTCTCGGAATGCATAGATCGGGCTGGTCCCGATATCGCCGTAAACCACGCCGAGCGCGCCCAGCATCAGCACCTTGGTGCTGTGCTGCTCGACCTCAGAATGGCTGGATTGTTCGACAGGTTCTGCCTCGTTACCAGCATTGGTAAGGGCCATGGACGACACTCCGATAAGCGCGCGGTGCTCTACGCTTGCTGCGCTGCAATATCAAGTGCCGTCACGTAATGGCTCCGTCCCGATATTGCGAGTCCTCCACGACTTGGCAGACTCGGTCCCATCGGCAGACTACCTGGAATGTCGCAACGGACACGTTTTAAATAGCCACCTGCGTCCCGATCTCGACGACGCGTCCGGTCGGGATCTGGAAATATTCCGTTGCATCGGCCGCCGAGCGCGCCAGCCCGATGAACAGCTTGTCCTGCCAGACCGGCATGCCGGAATTGGGCGACGCCTTGAGCGAGCGCCGCGACAGGAAGAAGGAGGTCGTCATGATGTCGAACTTCCAGCCCTGCTTGCGGCAGATCGCCAGCGCACGCGGGATGTTGGGCTGCTCCATGTAGCCGAAGGTCAGCGTCACCCGCATGAACAGCTCGTTGACGGTCTCCATCTTCACCCGCTCGCTGTCGGGCACGACCGGCTGCGGCGCCGTCACAACCGAAAGGATGACGTTCTGCTCATGCAGCACCTTGTAGTGCTTGAGGCTGTGCATCAGTGCCGTCGGTGCGCTCAACGGATCGCTGGTCAGGAACACCGCGGTGCCCGACACCAGATGTGGCTTCTTCTTCAGCAGATTGCCGGCAAGGAAATCCAGCGGGATCTCGTTCCGGCGGGTCTTGTCGAACAAATAGCGGGTGCCGCGGATCCATGTGGACATGATCAGCCCCATGCCGCAGGCGACCGTGATCGACACCCACCCACCTTCGAGGATCTTGACGACGTTTGCGAGGAAAAATCCGGTATCGATCGTGCCGAACAGCAGTGTGAGCGCGGCCGCCAGTGCAAGCTGCCATTTCCACCGGAACCGCATCACCACGAACAGCAGGATGGTCGTCATAAGCATTTCGCCAGTCACCGAAATGCCATAGGCGGAAGCTAGCGAACTCGAACTGCCAAAGCCGACCACCAGCAACATCACGCCCAGCGCGACCACCAGATTGACCCGCGGCATGTAGATCTGGCCGGACTGCATCTCGGAAGTATGCTGCACCTCGATACGTGGCAGCAGATTGAGCTGCACCGCCTGACGGGTCAGTGAGAAAGCGCCGGAGATCACCGCCTGACTGGCGATCACCGTCGCTGCCGTGGCCAGCCCAACCATGGGCATTAGCGCCCAATCCGGCAGCATCTGGAAGAATGGATTGGTGGGTTTGCCGCCGTTGGCAAGAACGAACGCGCCTTGTCCGAAATAGTTGAGGAGCAAACAAGGAAACACGACAGCAAACCATGCCAGCACGATCGGCCTGCGCCCGAAATGGCCGAGATCGACATAGAGGGCTTCGGCCCCGGTGACCGCCAGGAACACCGCCCCGACCGTGACGAAAGCGCCGGTGGGCGTATTGGCCAGATAAGCGACCGCGTAATAGGGATTGACCGCCAGCAGGACCGACGGATCGTCAAGCAGATGGTAGACCCCGGCGGCGCCGATGGCCAGGAACCACGCTGCCGTCACCGGCCCGAACACGGCCGCCACCCTGCCGGTGCCGAACCGTTGCACGGCAAAGAGCATTGCCAGGATGACAAGAGTGATCGGAACGACAAAGGTTTCGAGCGTCGGAGCCATCACTTCCAGGCCCTCGACAGCCGAAAGCACGGAGATGGCGGGCGTTATTATCGCGTCGCCGAAAAAAAGCGCCGCGCCGCAAAGTCCGATCCCCAGAATGAACGGGGCTCCCTTTGGATAAGCACTACGCGCAAGCGACATCAGCGACAGCGTGCCGCCCTCGCCCTTGTTGTCGGCTCTGAGGACGAAAGCGACGTATTTTATCGTGACGATGATCGTCAGCGCCCAGACGATAAGCGACAGCACGCCGAGGACGTCGTTGCGCGCTACCGGTCCCGACGACGCGTGCAGTGCTTCGCGAAATGCGTAAATTGGGCTGGTGCCGATATCGCCGTAAACCACGCCCAACGCGCCCAGCATCAGCACCTTGGTGCTGTGCTGCTCGACGGTGGAGTGGCTGGATTGCTCGATGGGTTCTGCCTCGCTACCAGCGTTGGCAAGGGCCATGGACGACACTCCCATAGACGTTCCGTGCTCTATGCTGCGGGGATGGAAAGGGCGCGCTGCCATGCCGGGGACGCAGGGCTATCGGCTCGCCTCTCTCTACCAGCCACAAGCCTTCAGAAGCCGCCTGACCGTTCCAGCCATGCCATACTCCAACGCATCGGCTGTCAACCCATGCCCGATCGACACTTCGGCCAATGCCGGGATGCGCCTGGCCAGTGCCGGCAAATTGCTCACCACAAGGTCGTGCCCGGCATTGACCTGGAGCCCTGCGGCCAGTGCGGCATCCGCCGTCTTTCCCAATTTCTCCAATTCCTTCGCCGCTTTTGCCGAATCGGAATGATAGCTGCCGTATGGACCCGTATAGAGTTCGATCCGGTCGGCGCCGGTGTCGCGAGCGGCTTTCACGCCATCGGGGTCAGGATCGGAAAACAGCGACACGCGAAAGCCTCCCTTCTTCAGGCGCTTGACAACCGGTGTCAGGAACGCAGCCTCGGCGGCGAAGTTCCAGCCATGATCGGAAGTCGCTTGCGCCGGGTCGTCAGGCACCAGCGTCACCTGCTCGGGCTGATGTCTTTCGACAAGCGCCAGGAACTCCTCGGTCGGATAGCCCTCGATGTTGAATTCCGCATTCGGGAACTCGTCGTCGATCAGCGCCCTGATCTGCGGCAGATCGGAATGCCTGGTGTGCCGCTCGTCGGGTCGCGGGTGCACCGTCAGCCCATGCGCGCCGGCGGCAAGGGCGATGCGTCCGAGCCCGGTCACGCTTGGCCACGGCAGGTCCCGCCGGTTGCGCAGCATGGCGATGGCGTTGAGGTTGACGGAAAGCTTTGCAGGCATTTGCACGGTTCCAGGCTGATCTCGGCGCGCATCTATACCGCCTTTAAGGGGAACAGACAGAGGGTTTCGGGTGTTCCAAGGTGAACGAAGAAAATCGAGCGCAAGGAGTTGCCTGTTGAATTTTCTCGATGCCGTGCCGGCGATCCGCCGCATCGATACCGATCGCGAAGACCTCCTCGCCATCGATGTCGTCGGCCATGTCGCCGCGGCCGACGCCGAAAACCTGTTCGGATTGCTGGAAGCGGCCTACGCGCTGCACCCGAAAATCGACGTGCTGGTGCGCCTGATCGATCATGAGGGTGTCGACTGGACCGACGTATCGGACGAGACGATCGAACAGGGCATAGCTCATGCAGTGGAGCATATCGGCCGCTGCGCCGCGGTCGGTGAGCCGAACTGGATAGCCGAGGCAAGAGCCTTTCTGCCTGCCTCTTTGCCTATCGAACTTCGGCATTTCGAGGCCAAGGACGAGGCCGCCGCCTGGGAATGGCTTGGCGCCAACCCGATCGCCCAGCGCTGATGCGGCCTATCGGACGATCGTCAGCCGTTCGGCCGCGCGCGTGATAGCGGTGTAGAGCCAACGCTGCCGGGTTTCCTTGAACGCCCAGCTTTCGTCGAAAAGCACGATCTCGTTCCACTGCGACCCCTGCGCCTTGTGCACGGTCAGCGCGTAGCCATAGTCGAAATCGTCGAAACGCTTCTTCTGCTGCCAGGGAATGTCGGCGTCCGGATCTTCGAACGCCGCCTTGAGCAGCTTGATCTTGGCGACGCCGCGATCCGGGTCGTCTTCCTCCGGCGAAACCAGAAGATTGATGCCGGGCTTGACCGTCTCGCGCGACGAGGTCATCACCTTCCACAGCGAGCCGTTGAGCAGTCCCTTGGCCGGATCGTTGCGCAGGCAGACCAGCTTGTCGCCGGCTTGCGGATAATCGGCGTTGAACCCCTTCAGCTCGCGCAGCCGCTGGTTATAGCGGCGGCGCGTGCGGTTGGTACCGACCAGCACCTGGTCCGCCTTCAGCACCAGTTCCTGGGTGACGTCTTCCTTGCCGATCACTTGCGCCGCGCCATAGTCGCCGCGCATGAACTCGCGGCCCTCGCGCACGTCGAGCGCCAGCCTGATGATCGGGTTGTCGCGCGCCTGGCGGTGGATTTCGGTGAGCAGAATGTCCGGCTCGTGGTCGGTGAAGAAGCCGCCGCCGGAGATCGGCGGCAACTGGCCGGGATCGCCAAGCACCAGGATCGGCGTGCCGAAGCTCATCAGGTCACGGCCAAGCTGCTCGTCGACCATCGAGCATTCGTCGATGACGACGAGCTTGGCCCGCGAGATCGGGCTTTGCCGGTTAAGCGAAAAGGTCGGCGACATCGATGTCTTGCCGGTCACCTCGTCCGCTACCGATTCCTCGCCTTTCGGCCGGTAGATCAGCGAATGGATGGTACGGGCATTGACCGCGCCCTTGGAACGCAGCACCTGCGCCGCCTTGCCGGTAAACGCGGCGAACTGCACCTGGCCGTCGACATGCTCGGCGAAATAGCGCGCCAGCGTCGTCTTGCCGGTGCCGGCATAGCCGAACAGCCGGAACAGCTGCGGCTTGCCGGCTTTCAGCCAGCCGGCCACTGCCTTCAGCGCCTCGTCCTGTTGAGGAGAGAATTCCATCAGCGCGACAGACCGGATTCGCGAGGGAAAGACAAGGTGAGTGTCATCACCATCAATATCACTGCCGGCAACTGCGCCGCTGCGACAGGATTATCAGTGACGAACCGGAACGTAAAGAGAACAAACCAGGCGACCGCAGCTTACCCAGCCCGCTGTGGATCGTTCTCCAGCAGGATCGGCTTGCCGTGCGGCGTTGCATGCGCGGCGCGTTCCCAGGCAGCGGCAATGGTGTCGACGTCTTTCTTGCCGGCAATGCCTTTGGCCGACAGCAGCTTTTCCAGCGCCGCCAGCCAGTGCTCGTAGTAATCGCGACCGTCGCGCGCGGCGCCCGGCCGCTTCACCTCTGCCGACAAAGCATCCGCCCATTCGCTCCACGAAAACAACCCGTTATCGTGCAGTGCTACCGTCATGGCAAAGGCCTCTGCCTGCCACGGCTCGGCAAACACAGGCGCCTCGACACCGGCTGGCGGCATATCGGCGATTGAGCTCGTCTCACGCCGGCTCAAGGTAGCCCTCCCAGGCATCGATCGAAACGACAAGTGTCGGGTCGGCGCCCTCGCCCCAGATTTCGCTGCCGGTGAAGGCCACCGTATAGACCCATTGCGGGTTTTCACCCTGGCCGTGCGCGTTTGTGTCGGGAAAAACAAAGCCGCCGCGCACAGCCTCGACGACACCTGGCTTGCCGCGTGCATAGCGCGGGAGCCTGGTGTGGCCCGTCGGATGGAAATTCTTCGTACGCACAGTGTCGCCCGCCTTGAACCGCGCCGGCGTAGCGACCGTCCGGTCGCAAGGCCCGCCCTTGGCCAGCACCGCCGGAACATCTTTAGCCTTCAGCACCCGTTTGGGTGTCGCTGCCGGGTCGACTGCGTCGCCCGTGGCCAGGTCGCGGTCGCCGACGAAACCATGGCGTTTGAGCAGCACCTCCAGCGCCTTGATCCATATCTGGTAGTAGCTGGAGGCATAATAATCCGCTGGATGCAGCGATTCCCGCGCGTGCCGGCTCTCGTCGATGCTCCAAGCGCCCATGGCGCCGGCGCACAACGTCACGCCCAGCGCCCGCCTTTCCCAATCGGCATGGAAATAGGGTTCGTCCGGTTCGGGCGCGATCGGCCCGAAACCCATCTGGCCGCCGAGGTCCTGCGGTCCGTTCATGCCGGCTCCCGCGCCAACGCTGTGCCGATCATGGCATCGCGCGTCACCAGATCGGCGAGCCGTGCCTCCTCCCAGCCCTCGGTGCCCCTTGGCTGCATAGGCACCACCAGATAGCGCAGCTCGGCGGTCGAATCCCACACCCGGATTGTTGTCGTCGCCGGCAAGATCAGCCCGAATTCCTCGAGCACGCCGCGCGGATCGATCACTGCGCGCGAACGATAGGGCGGCGCCTTGTACCAGACCGGCGGCAGGCCGAGCACCGACCACGGATAGCAGGAGCATAGCGTGCAGACGACGAGGTTGTGCGTGTCGGCCGTGTTGAAGACCGCCTGCATGTGCTCGCCTTGCCGGCCGGTGTAGCCGAGCGATTCGATTGCCGCCGTCGCATCACGCTTCAGCCATGCGGCAAAGGCGGGATCAACCCAGGCTTTCGCAACTACCTTTGCGCCGTTGCGCGGCCCGATCTTGGTCTCGTAGGTGTCGACAATGACATCGATCGCCGCGGGATCGATCAGGCCTTTGCGGGTGAGAATCGTCTCCAATGCGCGCACGCGCGCCGCAAAGGGATCAAGCTCGTTGTCGTGGTCGTGATTGTGCGGCATGGCGTCAAATTACGATCGCGGCCCCCCGGCCGCAAGCACCACGGCTTAGGCCAGCGCTATTCGGCTGCCGCCTTCTGCGGCACTGGTTCTTCCTCCTCGTCGAACAGTGACGGCTGGTCGACCGCTTCGACCGGCCTCGGCTCGCCAAGGCGCCGCGCCCACAGCCTGACCAGCCAGCCGGAAAAATGCTCCATGTAGACGTAGATGACGGGCGTGACGAACAGCGTCAGTGCCTGCGAGGCGACGAGACCGCCGACCACCGCCACGCCGAGAGGCTGGCGCAGTTCCGCACTGGCACCAGTGCCGAGCGCGATCGGGATGGTACCCATCAGCGCGGCAAGCGTGGTCATCATGATCGGGCGGAAGCGCATCAGGCAGGCCTTGTGGATGGATTCGACAGGCGACATCCCCTCGCGCCTGAGTTCCAGCGCCACGTCGATCATCATGATGCCGTTCTTCTTGACGATACCGATCAGCATCAGGATGCCGATCACCGCGATCACCGACAAATCCATCCCCGCCAGCCGCAGTGCCACCAGCGCGCCAAGCACCGCCGAGGGAAGGCCGGTCAGGATGGTAAGCGGATGGATGAAGCTCTCATAGAGCATGCCGAGAACGATATAGATGGTGAGGATCGCGCCGCCGATCAGCAGTCCCTGGTTGGAAAGCGAATCCTGGAAGGTCTTCGCCGTGCCCGAGAACGTGGTCGAGATCGTCGGCGGCATGCCGATCTTTTCCTTCAGCGCATTGATGTGGCTCACGCTGTCGCCGAGGGCTACGCCCTGCGGCAGATTGTAGGAGATGGTCACAGCCGGAAGCTGGCCGAGTTGGTTGACGGTCAGCGCACCAGCGGTCCGATCGACGCGGGCGAACGCGCCGAGCGGCACCAGGCTGCCGCTCGCCGTTCTCACCTTGATGGCCAGCATCCGCTCGGGCGACCACTCGATCTTCGGGTCGAGTTCCATGATCACGTCGTAGCTGTCGGCCGAGCCGAAGATGGTCGACACCTGCTGGGTGCCGAAACCGCCATAAAGGCTGGAACGCAGCGTGTCGGTATCGACGCCGAGCGTCGCCGCCTTGTCGCGGTCGATCACCAGCGTCGCCTGAAGCGCATTGTTCTGCAGGTCATTGGTGACGTCGGTGAAGGCGGCATGGTCGGCAGCCATCGCGTCCGTCAGCTTCTGCGCCCAGACGTTCGTCAGGCGGGTATCGAGGCCCTGCACGGCAAGCTGGTAGGCACTCGCCGAAGAACGCGCGCCGAGCCGCAGGTTCTGCACCGGCTGCATGTAGGTTCCGATGCCGGGCACGTTGGCAAGTTGGCGCCGCAGGTCCGAAAGCACCTTGTCGATGTTCGGTCGCCGGTCCTTGTCTTTCAGCTGCACAAACAGCTGGCCCTGGTTGAGCGCATTGCTTCCACTGCCCGCCGACCAGCCGACATGCGCGACGTAGGGCGAATGGGTGAAGACATCCGCCACTTGCCCCTGCAGCTTCACCATGGCGTCAAACGAAATATCCTGGCGCGCAATGGTCGTCACCGAGACCTGGCCGATATCCTCCTGCGGGAAAAAGCCCTTCGGCGAGATCTGGATCAGCCATACCGACAGCCCGGCGGTCACGAGGAAGACAAGGAAGACAAGGAAATTGTGGCGCAGGCAGAATGTCAGCAGCCTGTCATAGCCCCGCATGAAGACGTTTTGTCGGTGGTCCCCGCCATGCGCTGCTTTCTGCTCGGCTTTCGATAATGACAACAGCCGCGAGCACAGCATCGGTGTCAGCGTCAGCGAGACGAACATCGACGCCAGGATGGCGACCGTCACCACCACCGCGAATTCGTTGAAGATGCGCCCGATCACGCCGCCCATCAAAAGCACCGGAATGAATACGGCGTCCAGCGAGATCGAGATCGAGATGATGGTGAAGCCGATCTCGCGCGCGCCCTTGAGCGACGCCTCGAGGGCCGAGAGCCCGTCCTCCTCCATATGGCGGAAAATATTTTCCAGCATGACGATGGCATCGTCGACGACAAGGCCGACCGCCAGCGTCAGCCCCATCAATGAGACGTTGTCGATGGAAAAGCCGAACAGGTACATCACACCCAGCGTGGCGATGAGCGAAATCGGCACCGCCATGGCGGGGATCACCGTCGCCGTCACCCGGCGCAGGAACAGGAAGATCACCATCACCACCAGCGCGATGGTGAGCAGCAGCGTGAACTGCACGTCATCCACCGCCTCGCGGATCGACGTCGAGCGGTCGTTGAGCAACTGGATGCTCGCCGCCGCCGGCATCTGACCCTCGAAGGAAGGCAGCATCGCCTTGACGCGGTCGACGACGTCGACGGTATTGGCATCCGGCTGACGCTGCACCGCCATGATGATGGCGCGGGTGCCGTCGTACCAGCTTGCCGTCGTCGTGGTCTCGACCGAATCGATGACGCGGGTCACCTCGCCGAGCCGCACCGGATGGCCGTTCTTGGTTGCGATGATGATGTTGGAGAATCCCGCCGCGTTGGTCAGCTGCGTGTTCGCAGTGATCGTCAGCTGCTGTTTGTTGTTCTTGAGCACGCCGAGCGGCGTGTTGCTGTTTGCCGAGGCAATGGCGGTCTGCAGCTGGTCGATCGAGATGCCGCGAGCGGCGAGCGCCGTCGGATCGATCTGGACGCGTACGGCATATTTTTGCTGGCCGTAGATCGAAACCTGCGCAACGCCATCGATTGTCGACAGCGATGGCGAAATCACGTTCTCGGCAAAGGCATCGAGATCGGTCAGCGGAATGGTGTCGCTGACCAGCGACATCAGCAGGATCGGCGCGTCGGCTGGATTGACCTTGCGATAGCTCGGCGGGCTGGTCATCTCCGGCGGCAATTGTCGTTGCGTGCGTGCGATCGCCGCCTGCACGTCGGCGGCGGCGTCGTCTATGTCGCGGTTGAGCACGAACTGAATGGCGATCGAGGTCGAGCCGAGCGAGTTGGTCGTCGAAATCGAATCGATGCCGGCGATGGTGGCAAACTGCTTGATCAGCGGCGTTGCCACCGAGGTCGCCATGGTTTCCGGCGAGGCCCCGGGCAGCGAGGCCGAGACGTTGACCACCGGAAATTCCGCGCTTGGCAGTGCCGCTACCGGCAGGAATTTGTAAGCAAATAGCCCGCCCAGAACCAGAGCGAACGACATGAGCAGCGTTGCGACGGGCCTGCGGATGCAGAATTCGGAAATCATGGCTGTGTTCCGCCCGTCCGGTCAGCCTCGGCGACCTTCGGAGCCGCCTGGTCGCCGGTGCCGGTCGAAGCCTTGCCTTCGCGCACCGCCGCACCGTTCTTCAGCTTGGTCTGGCCTTCGACGACGACACGCTCGCCGCTTTTCAATCCTTGGCTGATCGCGGTGTTGGCGCCTTCTGTCAGCGCGACCTGCACCGGCCGCATTTCAACGGTGTTGTCCGGCTTGATCACATAGACGAACGGTCCCTTCTGGCTGGGCTGGACGGCAACCGTCGGAACCGACGTCATTTGCGGCATAATGCCGGCATCGAGCACGACATTGACATATTGGCCCGGCCACAGCGAAAGATCGGCGTTGGGCACGCTGGCCCGCGTTGCGATCGTGCCGGACGCGGTATCGACGGAGGAATCGACGAAATCCAGGGTTCCCCTGCCGATCGGCTTCGGGTCGCCATCCTTGGTCAGCGTCACCGCGCCTTGCTGCGGCGCCGCCAGCGCTTTGTGCAGTAACGCAAGATCGCTTTCGGGGAGATTGAAATTCACCTGCAACGGGTCGACCTGCGTGATCGTCACCAGCGGGGTCGACGTGCTGCTGCCGTTGCTGGTGGTGACGAGATCACCGACGGTGACGCTGACCGCGCCAAGCCTGCCGGAGATCGGCGCCCTGATCGTGGCGAAGCCAAGCTGGATTTGGTCCGCATCGATCGTTGCCTTGTCGGCGTCGACGGTGGCCGCTGCGGATTTCTGCGCCGCGACAGCCTGATCGTAGGTCTGCTGTGTGCCGGCCTGCCTGGCGACAAGATTTTTGGCCCGCTGAAGATCGGCCGTGGCGCTGGCAAGCAGCGCCTGATCTTTTGCGAGCGTCGCCTGATCACGTGCCAATTGCGCCTTCAACGAACGATCGTCCAGCGAGAACAGAAGGTCGCCTGCCTTCACCATCTGTCCGTCCTTGACCGCGATTGCGACGATCTGGCTCGAGACCCGTGCGTTGATGCTGACCACGGCAGGAGAGGACACGAAGCCGATGGCATAGCGCCGGACCGGAAAATCGGCCGTCGAGGCGGTGGCGGCAACCACCGAAGTCGAACGCGCGGCACTTACCGCTGCAGCGGGTTTGTCCGCCGCCGTCTGCTTCGCCGACAGCAGATGCTGAAGATCGCTCATTGCGGTGGGCGAAAGATAGAGCCACGCCGCGGCAACGCAGGCTGCAGCGATCACCGCAAATACGATCTTTCCGCGCATCGACAAAAGGCCTCTCGATCCGACACGCCGCTATCCGGTGGCCGTAGTCTAGCTCAACTCGCAGCCGATTGCCGCGCTTTTGCCAGATAATAGAGGATGCCGAAGGCGAAAAAGGGCCAAAACCCGTCATTACGAAGATTTAATGTGCAGTGCACAATAGAACGGCAGCTAACGCAGCATCGGCCACAGCGTCGCCGCCAGCATCACGCCCATGGCGATGTTGAACCATTTGAGCCGCACCGCATCTGCCAGAAAACCGCGCAGCGCCATGCCGAAACCGGCCCAGGTCGAAATGCTCGGCAGCATGACGACGGCGAACGCAGCCGCGATCAGCACCACGGACACAACGGGCGTTCCGGGTTCGTATAGACGGCCATGGCCGTAATCGCCATCACCCAGGCCTTGGGATTGACCCACTGGAAAGCCGCAGCCTCGATGAAGCGCATCGGCTGGCCCTTCGCCTCGCCTTCGCCGCCGAGCGAGCGCGACATGGCGATCTTCCAGGCGAGATAAAGCAGGTAAAGGCCGCCGGCGATCTTCAACCCGGTATGCAGCACCGGAAAGGCCGTCAACACGGCGCCAAGTCCGAAGCCTACGGCAAGCAACAGCACGAGGAAGCCGAAGCCGATGCCGAGCATGTGTGGCACGGTCTTGACCAAGCCGAAATTCACACCCGAGGCCAGAAGCATGAAATTGTTCGGACCCGGCGTGACCGAGGTCACGAAGGCATAAACCAGCAAGGCGAAAAATGCGTCGAATGTCATGCCGTTTCCCTAGTCAATGCCGATCGATGGCAAAGCGACGAGATAGAGCCAAGCTGGATGACTACATCCCTTGCGGGCCGCGGTTCATCGCCGCCACCCCGGTACGGCAGATCTCGACTAGGCCGAGCGGTTTCATGATGGCGATGAACTGATCGAGCTTGGACCCCTTGCCGGTGATCTCGAAGATGAAATGCTCGGTGTTGGCGTCGATGACGCTGGCGCGGAATGCATCGGCGAGCCGGAGCGCCTCGACGCGGGCTTCGCCGGTGCCGGCGACCTTGACCAGCGCGAGTTCCCGCTCCAGTGGCCGCTCCTGTCCGAATTCCTGCGACCGCACGGTGAGATCGACGACGCGGTGCACCGGCACGATGCGCTCGAGCTGGTGCTTGATCTGCTCCAGCACGTGCGGCGTGCCGCGCGTCACGATGGTGATGCGCGACAGGTGCTTTTCGTGCTCGGTTTCCGAGACCGTCAGGCTCTCGATGTTGTAGCCACGTCCGGAAAACAGGCCGATGACCCGGGCAAGCACGCCCGGCTCATTGTCGACCAGGACCGAAAGCGTGTGGTTCTCTGGTTTTTCCGTCTCCTTGGCGATGAAATAGGCCGAGCCGGTCGGTTGCAACTGTGCGTTCATGACATGAATCTCGATTTAAAACTTTTGCGCTAATCTGCTGTTTCCGCACAGCTTCCTCGAACAGCCTACACCAGTTCCCTGCCCTTGGCGTCGATCGCGTTGGCCACAGCTTCGTCGGTCGCCTCGTCAGGCAACAGCATCTCGTTATGCGCCTTGCCGGACGGAATCATCGGGAAGCAGTTGGCGAGCGTCGCCACGCGACAGTCGAAGAGGACGGGCTTCTTGACCGCGATCATCTCCTTGATGGCGTCATCGAGCTCGTCCGGCTTGTCGCAGCGAATGCCGTGGCCGCCATAGGCTTCGGCGAGCTTGACGAAATCCGGCATCGCCTCGGTGTAGGAGTGCGACAGCCGGTTGCCGTGCAGCAGCTGCTGCCATTGCCGCACCATGCCCATATACTGGTTGTTGAGGATGAAAATCTTGATCGGCGCCTCGTGCTGCACCGCCGCGCTCATCTCCTGCATCGTCATCTGCACCGAAGCGTCGCCGGCGATATCAATGACCAGCGCATCCGGGTGCGCGATCTGCACACCGAGTGCCGCCGGCAGGCCGTAGCCCATCGTGCCCAGTCCGCCGGAGGTCATCCAGCGGTTCGGTTTCTCGAAATGATAGTGCTGCGCCGCCCACATCTGGTGCTGGCCGACCTCGGTGGTGATGTAGGTGTCGAGGTCCTTGGTCAGCGCATAGAGCCGCTGGACGGCATATTGCGGCATGATCACCTCGTGGTTCATCTTGTAGGCGAGCGAATCGCGGGCGCGCCATTTGGCAATCTGCTCCCACCACGGGTGAAGCGCTTTCTTGTCGGCCTTGACGGTTGCCCGCCACAGCCGCACCAGATCCTCCAGCACGCGCCCGACATCGCCGATGATCGGCACGTCGGTGTGGACGTTCTTGTTGATTGACGACGGGTCGATGTCGATGTGGATCTTCTTCGAATTCGGCGAAAACGCCGTCAGCCGCCCGGTGATGCGGTCGTCGAAGCGCGCGCCGATGCAGAGCATGACGTCGCAATCGTGCATCGCCATGTTCGCCTCATACGTGCCGTGCATGCCGAGCATGCCCATCCAGTTCTTGCCCGACGCCGGATAGGCGCCGAGGCCCATCAGCGTCGAGGTGATGGGAAAGCCGGTCAGGTCGACCAGCTCGCGCAGCAGATGGCTCGCCTCCGGGCCGGAATTGATGACGCCGCCGCCCGAATAGATGATCGGCTTCCTGGCGCCGGCCATCAGCTCGACCGCCGCCTTGATCTTTTCCAGGTCGCCCTGGACCTTCGGCTGGTAGCTGGTGCGCGGCGCCGTCTGCGGCGGGACATAGATACCCTTGGCGAACTGAACGTCCTTCGGAATGTCGACGACGACCGGACCGGGGCGCCCCGTCGTTGCCACATGGAAGGCCTCGTGGATCGTTGCCGCGAGCTCGTTGACGTCCTTCACCAGCCAGTTGTGCTTGGTGCAGGGTCGCGTGATGCCGACCGTGTCGCACTCCTGGAACGCATCCGAGCCGATCAGCGAAGTCGGCACCTGGCCGGTCAGGCAGACCAGCGGGATCGAGTCCATCAGCGCGTCCTGCAATGGCGTCACCGCGTTGGTGGCGCCCGGCCCCGAGGTCACCAGCATGACGCCGGCCTTGCCGGTCGAGCGCGCATAGCCTTCCGCCGCATGGCCCGCTCCCTGCTCGTGGCGGACGAGGATGTGCTCGACCTCGTCCTGCTGGAAGATTTCATCGTAGATTGGCAGAACCGCGCCGCCCGGATAGCCGAAAACATGCTTGACGCCATTGTCCTTCAGCGCCTGCACCACCATTTCGGCGCCAGTCATTTCAGTTCTTGGCATTTCAGTTCTTGGCATGTCGCGCCGCTCATTCTGTCCACTGCTCATCGGTCTGGTCCCGTACTGTTCGCCATCTGGCGATTGCTCGTCGTTTAGTCGTGTTTCGGGCAATAAAAAAGGCCCCCGAGGGAGCCTGTGTCTTGCGCATGGGAGGTCATCGCCCGGCGGTTACACCGCCTCGCCCACGCGCTTTCCTACGAGAATGAGTGCCTTTTTCATGGTGGCGGACAATAGAATTGGTTTGACGCCGCTGTCAACGGCGAATGTGCACGGGTCGGATCAGGCTGAACCAATGCGTTTCCAGTAGATAAGGGTGGCTGTGAGCCCGCCATGCGGCTTCAGCGCATAATCCGGTATTTCGCCGGCCAGCGTGAAGCCGAGCTTTTCATAGAGGCCGGAAGCCCCCTCCTCTTTTGCCGTGTCAAGGACCAACAACGTGCGGCCTTTCTCCACGGCAACGGCTTCCGCCGCCTCCATCAGGCGGGTTGCTATGCCCTTGCCGCGGCAATCGAGGCGGGTCATCAGCTTGGCGATCTCGGCCCGGTGCGGCTGGTTGGGAGGGCAGTCGAGCAGCAAGGTGACTGTGCCGACCAGAGCCTCGCCGTTCCAGGCCCCAAGCACCGCCCTTTCGCCTCTGGCGGCCGCATCAAGCGACTTGTTCCAGAAGGCCGCGGCCATCTCCGGCGCCAGCGGATGCATGAAGCTGACCGAGCCGCCGGCAGCGACTGTCCCGATCAGCAGATCCGCCAGCATTTTTTGCGTTCCGTCAATATTGCTGAGTGGCCTGATTTCGATCGAACTCATGTGGTTTCCCCTTCGCCGCCCGTCAGTCGAAATGACTGGTCCGCTTCCGCTTCCTGGCCCGGCGGATTTCCGCGATGCGATCGGCGTCTTCCTCTTGCAGATGTCGCCCGCGTTCCAGCAGTTCGAGCGTGTATTCCTCATAGGTCAGGCCCAGCCGCTCGGCCTTGTCCAGCCGCATCAGCATGATCTCGCGGCTCGGCGCTTTCCATGCCTGGGCATGGGCGGTCCGCCAGGCAAGAAAGACATAGGGATCGCCCTTGCCCCAGGGCGGACCGTCATAGTCGTCGAGCGGCGGTCCACCATTGTCGGAGCGTTTCGGACGGCGTGCCTTCACCTCAGCGCCTGGCCAACGCAACCAGATAGTCGGCGGCGTCCGGCCCCGGAGCGTGGAAGACGCAATCTGATGGCGCGCCGAGCGCCAGGCAGTCGCCGGGTTCGAGCCTGTGAACGATGTCGCCCTCGGTGAATTCCAGCCGCCCGGTGATCAGCCATATCTGTTGCCTGATGAAGGCATAGGATGCCGCCGGGAAACTTACCTTGGCGCCGGCCGGCAACTGGATCCGGATCAGTTCGAGCGGCATGTCGGAGACCGGCGAAAGATGCCGCCGCACATAACCCGTAGCCGGATCGCGCCACAGCGGCTGGTCACCTTCGCGAAGCAGGCCACCGCCCTGCAATTCCGCCCTTGCGATCAATGTGGACAGCGTCATGCCGAAGGCGGCCGCGATGCGCACGAGGAGTGCCGCCGTCGGGCTGGTCATGCCGCGCTCTATCGTGCTCAGCATCGCTTTCGAGACATCGGACCGCTCCGCCAATTCAGCCAGGGACCAGCTGCGAGCCACCCTTTCAGTGTGTATCCTTCTGCCGATAGTCGAGGATATATCGTTCGCTATACCATCCATTAATACAATATATCGAAAATTTTTCTGCGAGGCAACGACCGTTTCGTCCAGTTTTCGCAAACTCCTTAATGCCCGCTAAACCATCCGGCCTCATCCCACCTTAACCCCGTTCGCCTAGGCTCATCGCTTGGGAAAAGGGGACCGGCCTGTCCATGCTCGTTGAACGCGAAGCCTCCATTGGGGAACCGACTTTGCTGGAGCGCCGCAGGGCGGAGCAGAACGACAAGCGCATTCTGGGCAATGTCGTGCAATGCGACGGCGCGCGCGCCACCATCAGCGCCTATGCCGACGACATCGAAGGCACGGTCACCGGCCTGTGGAGCGTCGGCAAGATGATCTCGATCAATCTCGGCACATCACGAACCGTCGGCCTTGTCTATGAAATCGGCAAGTCGGATCGTGCCTGGAGCAGCGAGGGCCAGAATCCGATCGAGGTCAGCATCGAATTGATCGGCGAGGTGCGCGACGGTGCCGAACCCGGCGCGAAGCCGATCTTCGACCGTGGTATCACAACCTACCCGCATATCGGTGCCATTGCCCATCGTATCCGCAGCCGCGACCTGCAGGCCGTCTACGATCTCGCCGGTCGTCATTCGATCACCATCGGTACGCTGTCGCAGGACGAGGCCATCGACGCCAATATCGCCATCGATGATACGCTGGCGCGCCATTTCGCCATTGTCGGCACCACTGGAGTCGGCAAATCGACCGCCGTGTCGCTGCTCTTGCGCAAGTCGATCGCCGCCCGGCCCGATCTGCGCGTGCTCATCCTCGATCCACACAACGAGTTCGCCGCATCGTTGCCCGAACATTGCGTCAGGGTCGATTCCACGACGCTCGACCTGCCCTTCTGGATGTTCAAGCTCGAGGAATTTGCCGAGGTGCTGTTTCGCGGCCGCGAGACGGTCCCGGAAGAGGTCGACGCCTTGCGCGATCTCATCCCCGCGGCCAAGAACCTCTACCGCAATCCGAACTCCGGCAACTACCTACGGCGCAGCACCGACGCGCTGACCGCCGACGCGCCGGTGCCCTATCGCATTGCCGACCTCATCAAGCTGGTCGACGAGCGCATGGGATTGCTGGAAAGCAAGAACGATCGCCCGACCCTCAGGTCACTGAAGGCACGTATCGAATCGGCGGCATCCGATCCGCGCTACCGTTTCATGTTCAACTCGCGCCTGATCGAGGACACCATCCACGAGACGATCGGCAACATTTTCCGCGTGCCGCATCACGGCCGCCCGGTGACCTGCTTCGAAATGGCCGGCATGCCGTCCGAGGTGGTCAATTCCGTTTGCTCGGTGCTGGCGCGGCTGGCCTTCGACCTGGCATTGTGGAGCGAAGGCCGCTTGCGGCTGCTCTTCCTGTGCGAGGAAGCGCATCGCTATATGCCGGCCGATCCGCGCCTCGGTTTCGCGCCTACGCGGCACGCGCTGTCGCGCATCGCCAAGGAAGGCCGCAAATATGGCTGTTATCTCGGCGTCGTCACCCAGCGCCCGGGCGAACTCGACCCGACCATCCTGTCGCAGTGCTCGACGTTCTTTGCCATGCGGCTCGCCAACGAGCAGGACCAGGCGATCATCCGCTCGGCAATCGCGGACTCCTCGGCCTCGACGCTGGCGTTCCTGTCTTCCATGGGCCAGCGCGAGGCCATCGCCTTCGGAGAGGGCGTGGCGACGACGATGCGGATGAAGTTCGAAAAACTCTCCGAGGATTTGATCCCAGGCAACGCCAAACGCGAGAATGCCTTGCCGTCCGAAACCGGCGACGAGGTCGACCTAGTGGCGATCGTCGAACGGCTGCGCAACATGCCGAAATCACAGCAGGCAATGCCTTTCGCGGAAGTCGTCGATCCGGGCCGGCAGGCCGGCGATTCGGACTATCGCAAGCCGTCGGCCGCACGCACCCAGCGGAACGACGATTTCGACTTGCGATACGGCCTCAAGCCGGCGACCTTCGGGCTGCGTCCGCCAGAATGATTGAGCCGAGCGACTTTTAGGCAGCGCTCGCAGATATCACAGCTGAGCTTCGATGGCTGTCTTGTCTATAACTGACCACACCTGGCCAATTTTCCCTCTCTGAAACTCATAGAATACGTTCTCGGCAAACGAAATTCTTTTCCCGCTCACATCGAGCCCAAGGAACGTTCCCCTTGGCACGCAGTCGAAGCTTAGCCGGCTCGCTACATAAGGCGGATCGGCAACCAATAGCTGAATGTCGAAGTAAAGGTCCGGAATTTCGTCGAAGTCTCTCACCAACATTTCGAGATAGCCGGACAATCCGAGTTTGCGACCGTTGTGGATCACTTCATCATCGACAAACCGCCCCAGGTTTGGCCAATCCTGCTTGTTTAGACATGCAATATAGCCCCGATAACGATCTGAGAGGTCGGATTTAGTCATGGCAACACCTCTATTTCCGGCAAGCCCCACAAAGGCAGCATCTCAGCTTGACCGGGTGACGTCGGTCTGCGTGCACCGGAAACGCAGAAAACGATACCAGACGGCCAGCATCACGAATTTCCACATCACGAATTTGACGACGGAATTTCAGGCGCAGACGCGGTTGCGCCCTTGCCTCTTCGCCTCATAGAGCTGGCGATCGGCGCGGCGATAGAACTCCTCGGCGGTTTCCTTGCGATCCCAGACAGCAAGCCCGACGCTGGTGGTGATTTTCAGTCGGACATTGCCTGTCAGCACCGACATGTTGGCGATCGCCTTGCGGATGCGCTCGGCGAATTTGGATAGCAGCTCGGCATCCATATTGGGCGTGACCACCGCGAACTCCTCGCCGCCGAGGCGCGCCACCACGTCGTGATAGCGTGTCATGTCCTTGAGACAGTTTGCGACCGCCCGCAACACCTCGTCGCCGACATCGTGGCCGTGGCTGTCGTTGACCTGCTTGAAATGGTCGAGGTCGAGGATCATCAGCCCGACTGGTTTCTCGATGCGGCGGAACTCTTCGAGATATTCCTTCAGCGCATCGTCGAAGTAGCGCCGGTTCTGCATGCCGGTGAGGCTGTCGGTGAGCGCCGCATGCTCCAGCGTCTCTGAACGCGCGCTGAGCGAAACGGTCATGGCACGCAGCTTGCCTTCTTCCGTCGCCTGCTTTCGGATCAGCGGGTAGATGAAGAAAATGCCGAAGAACAGCGCAGTCGCCAGCAGCACGCCGGTCGCAAACAGCAGCTTGTTGAGATAGATGATTTCATCGAGTTCCGAAGGCGTATTGCTAACGTCGGCGGCCAGGGTTTGCAGGAGCCCATAGGCGTAAAGCGTCACCAGGCCGGCGGCCAGGATCACAAAAATAAAGACAAAAAAGGCTGATTCCGCCTTGTGGAAACGCATCTGCTCCCCGTTGGAAAGTTCCTATCGATCTTATGGCATGCGGGAACTTACGGACAGTTAACCTGGACAACTTCAACGCGAAATGGCCCCTCGGTGTCGAGTTTTCAGGTTGCGCTCGAAGGAGGGGGTGAGGGCATCGAGTCGATCCCCTCACCCGGACGCAATCTCTGCCATTCCGGGCCCAATTGGTGCCTGAACCAGGTCGTCTGCCGTTTGGCATATTGCCGCGTCGCGATCTTCGCGCGCTCGATGGCCTCGGGAAAACTGATGGCGCCGGCCAGCGCGGCCTGGAGCTCGCGAACACCGATCGCCTTCATCGCCGGCAGGTCGGGATCGAGGCCGAGCGCCGAAAGCTGCTTCACTTCGTCCAGTGCCCCCTTGTCCAGCATGCTGTCGAAGCGGGCATCGATCCGCTCCACCAGCGCCGCTCGCTCCGGCTCGATGACGAAAAAGCGCGCGCTACTCCTGTCGATCAACGGCCGGCCACGCGCGGCCTGCCAGTCCAGGATGGAACGGCCCGATGCGTCGAGCACCTCCAGCGCCCGCACGATGCGTTGGCCATCCGTCGGCCTCAGCATCATGCCGGCCGCAGAATCCTCGCGCAACAGGATGCGGTGCAATCTCACTGCGCCCTGTTCCTGGAGTTCGTAGCGCCAGCGATCGCGGATCGACTTCGGAATGTCGGGCATCTCCGAGATACCTTCCGTGAGCGCCCGGAAATAAAGCCCGGTACCGCCGACGAAAATCACTGGCCGCTCCGAGAGCATGCCGTCGTCGATCAGCTTCGTGACATCACGCAACCAGGCGCCGGTGGAATAGGCAGTGGACGGATCGACGTGTCCATAAAGAAAGTGACGGACGCGGGCGAGTTCGGCAGGACCAGGCCGCGCCGTCAGCACGTCGAGCACCGAATAGCCTTGCATGGAATCGGTGTTGACGATGACACCGCCATTGCGCTCGGCGAGGTCGAGTGCGAGCGCCGACTTGCCGCTGGCGGTCGGCCCGGCTATCAGGATCGCGTTCTTCACGCGGCCTTCGCCCGCCCGTCCGCTGGAATTTTCGATGCCGCTGATCGCCACGCTTCTATCCCATCCCGCCGGCCGCGCATTGACGCCGACGCTAGCGAATATGGCCTCGCGGTCGGTCGGCGCAAGCGCTGTTCGCTGGCTGGCCGAAAGCATCGCCTGCGAGGTCGACTTGCCGGAGACCGCCGACGCTTCCGAAATAACGGCGCGCCTGCATGCCGCGCTTGCTTCCGAACCGATCGACGTGGCCGTCCAGCCGGCTGAGAACAGGCGCAAGAAGATCCTGATCGCCGACATGGATTCGACGATGATCGACCAGGAATGCATCGACGAGCTTGCCGACGAGATCGGCGTCAAGGATCGTGTCGCCGCCATCACCGCGCGATCGATGAACGGCGAGATCGCATTCGAGCCGGCCTTGCGCGAGCGCGTGGCCCTGCTCAAGGGTCTCGATGCCGCAATCATCGACCGCATCATCGACAATCGCCTGACGCTTGCCTCCGGCGGCCGCACGCTCGTCCAGACGATGGCGGCCAGCGGCGCCTGGACGGCGCTGATCTCCGGTGGTTTCGACATCTTCACCACCCGCATCGCAGCATTGCTCGGCTTTCACGAAAATCGCGCCAACCGTCTGATCGAGCAGGATCGCCGCTTCACCGGCTTGGTCGCCGAACCGATCCTCGGCCGCGCCGCCAAGGCCGAGGCCCTTCTCGAGATTTCCGCCCGCCTCGGCCTGACACCTGCCGATGCCATTGCCGTCGGCGATGGCGCCAACGATCTCGACATGATCCGTCTTGCCGGCATCGGCGTCGCCTTGCATGCCAAGCCGGCCGTGGCATCCGAGGCAAAGATCCGCATCGACCACGGCGACCTCACCGCCTTGCTTTATCTGCAGGGTTATCGCCGGGAGGAATTTGTCGAATGACGCCGATCCGCACCGAGCGCCTGATCCTGCGCAACTGGGAAGATCGTGACCGCGAGCTCTTCCATCGCATCAATTCCGACGAGTTGGTCATGGAATTCTTTCCGTTTCGCTGCGACCGCGCCCAGGCTGACGCCAAGATGGAGGAGTTGCGCGCGGCTATCGATCGCGACGGCTTCGGCTTCGCGGCCGCTGAGATCGCAGCCACGGGTGAATGCATCGGCTTCGTCGGCATAACCCGAACCGATCATTTGCCCTTCCTGCCGCCCGGCACGATCGAGATCGGCTGGCGGCTGGCACCCGAATTCTGGGGCCGCTTCTATGTCACCGAAGCAGCCGAAGCCTGGCTCACCTATGGCTTTGAAAGACTTGGCCTCGACGAAATCGTGTCCTTCGCAGTCAAGGATAACAGCCGGTCCACTGCCGTCATGGAGCGCCTGGGCATGATCCCCGACCCCGCCTCCGACTTCGACCATCCAGGTGTTCCGGACAACCACACCGCACTCAGGCGACATGTCTTCTACAGGCTGTCACGCACCGACTGGCAGGCAAGAAAAAGAGCGGCCCGCTAGCCGCCCTTTTCCTTTCAACATCAGAGTGTTGCAGGCTCTTCCGGACTCAATCCATCCGGATTGTCACAAACCTCAGCTCGCCGGTCTTCGACGCCAGCATCAAAAGCGCGTTCTTGCGCCCCTGCTCCTTCAGCGCACCGATCCGGTCCATGACGTCCTTGGGCGTTGCGACCGATTCCTGCGCGATCTCGGTGATCACCTCGCCCGGCTGGATGCCGCGTTCAGCCGCCGCCGAATCCTTGGAGACGTCGGTCACGACGACGCCGGACACGTCGGCGGCGATGCCGAACTTCGTGCGCGTCTCGTCATTGAGCTCGCCGATCGTCATGCCGAGCACGGAAGCCGTCGAAACCGCAGGCGCCTTGTCGGCGTCGTCCTGGTCGGTGTTGCCGTTTTCACCGCCGCTGGCAAGCTTCTCGCCATCCTCGAGCCGGCCGAGCGTCACCTTGACGGTCTGCTCGACACCCTTGCGCACGATGATCACGTCGACGGCCTTGCCGACCGGGCTCTCCGCCACGACGCGAGGCAGGTCGCGCATTTCATGGATGTCCTTGCCGTCGAACTTGATGATGACGTCGCCGGCCTGGATGGTGCCGTTGTCGACCGGCCCGCCCTTGATGACGCCGGCGACCAGCGCGCCCTTGGCGGTCGCCATGCCCAGGCTCTCGGCAATGTCGTCGGTCACCGGCTGGATGCGCACGCCAAGCCAGCCGCGCCGCGTCTCGCCGAACTGGCGAAGCTGGTCGACGACGCCCGAGGCAAGCTGCGACGGGATCGAGAAGCCGATGCCGATCGAGCCGCCCGACGGCGAGATGATTGCCGTGTTGATGCCGATGACCTCGCCGCTGCTGTTGAACAGCGGTCCACCGGAATTGCCGCGGTTGATCGCGGCATCGGTCTGGATGAAATCATCATAGGGACCGGAATTGATGTCGCGATTGCGCGCCGAGACGATGCCGACCGTCACCGTGCCGCCGAGACCGAACGGATTGCCGATCGCCATTACCCAGTCGCCGACACGCATCTTGTTGGAATCGCCAAACTTCACAGCCGTCAGCTTGTGCCCTTTCGGATCGACCTTCAGCACCGCGACGTCGGTCTTGGTGTCGGTGCCGACCAGCGTCGCCTTGAGCGTCACCCCATCGGAGAAATTCACCTCGATGTCGTCGGCATCGGCAATGACGTGGTTGTTGGTCACCACTATGCCCTGCTCGGCGTCGACCACGAAGCCGGAGCCCAGCGACTGCACCTTTTGCCCGCCGCCGCCCTTGTCGCCGCCACGGTTCTTGAAGAAATCGTCGAAGAAGTCCTGGAAGGGCGAGCCTTCCGGCAGCTGCGGCATCGGCACTGCGCCCGGCCCCTCAGTGCCTTTAACAGTCTGCGACGTCGAGATGTTGACCACGGCGCCAAGCAGGCCGGCGGCGAGATCGGCAACCGAGGGCGGCCCGTCGGCTGCCATCGTCGGCGCCACGAACGAGGGAACGGCAACGGCGCCGACCAGAAGCGCAGCGGCCCCGGCGATGAACGTCCGCCTCGCTGCACGCAGAAGGGTGGTGGATGTCATCGAAAGGCCTCCGGGTGTTCTGAAAAAACCGCTTCGGCAAAAATGCCGGTCCGCGTCATGTTGGCAAGAAATAAGGCACGTTTGCGGCTATGGCTACGGCCAGAGGATAAATCCTCCGTTACGCCGGCGCCCCTGCACCGGCCCTACTGGCCGGTGCTTGGCTGTGCCGCCGGTGCGGTGGGAGCGGCAGGCGGTGGTGCCGCCGGTGCCGCAGGCGTTTCCTTGCTGTTCGGGTCGCGGAAAAAGCGGAAGAACTCGGAATTCGGCGACAGCACCATCGTCGTTCCGGTACTGTTCAGCGCCGTGCCATAGGCATTCATCGACCGATAGAAATCGAAGAAGGCCGGATCGCGCTGATAGGCACCGGCAAACGTGGCGCTGCGCTGGGCTTCACCTTCACCACGCAGGATTTCAGACTCTTTTTGCGCTTCGGCGACGATTTCCACCACTTCGCGGTCGGCGCGAGCCCTGATCCGCTGCGCTGCTTCGTTGCCGCGCGCTCTCAGCCGCTCGGCTTCGGCGAGACGTTCGGCCTTCATGCGGTCGAAGGTCTGCTGTGAAACTTCGGCCGTGAGATCGGTGCGGCGGATGCGGACATCCTCGATCTGCAGGCCAAGCGAGGTGGCATCCGGCCTCAGCTGATCGCGCACCTCGCGCATCATCACGGCGCGCTCTTCCGAGAGCGCCGCCTCGAAGTCTCGCAGGCC
The DNA here is from genome assembly GCF_040319515.1 of Mesorhizobium sp. M0909. Lineage (NCBI taxonomy): Bacteria > Pseudomonadati > Pseudomonadota > Alphaproteobacteria > Hyphomicrobiales > Phyllobacteriaceae > Mesorhizobium > Mesorhizobium sp. M0909. The sequence continues at coordinate 40,214 of NZ_JAMYOA010000025.1, read as the reverse complement.
ATAGACGCGGCGCAAAGCGGCGTCGAGACGCGTCCTCAGCCGGGCCTCGGCCAGTTCTATCTGGCCAGAGACCGCGGCGCGGAACACACGCGGGTCCGAGATACGATAGGCGATAAAGGCATCGACCTCATAGAACTTGCCGCCCGAAACCTGGACACGGATGTTGTCGAGGTCGAAGCGCAGCACCCTGTTTTCGATCAGCTGCACGGTGTCGGCATCGAAGAAGGAGAATGGCGCCTTGAAATAGATGCCCGGCTGGTTCTTGACGTCGACGATTTCGCCGAACCTGAGCACCAGCGCCTGCTGGCGCGCATTGACGACGAAGACCGACGAATAGAGCAGGAACAGGATGACCGCGGCGATGACCGCAATGACGGGAAGACGGTTGGCCATCACTGGTTTCCTCCGGTGGCCGGTGCCGGCGCCTTCTGCTGCAATGCCGGCAGCGGCAGGTAGGGAACCACCCCTTGCCCGTTGCCCTGCTCGACGATGACCTTGCTCGAATCCTTCAGCACCCTCTCCATCGTCTCCAGGTAGAGCCGCTTGCGCGTCACTTCCGGCGCCTTTGCATATTCGTCATAGACCGAGATGAAGCGCTGCGCCTCGCCTTCGGCCTCCTGCACGACCCGGTTCTTGTAGGCGGCCGCGTCTTCGCGGATCTGTGCGGCCGCACCGCGCGCCTGGCCGAGCTTCTGATTGGAATACTGATTGGCCTGCTCGACGAACTTGTCCTCGTCCTGTTCGGCCCGCTGCACCTCGTCGAACGCGTCTGCAACCTCGCGCGGCGGCGCGGCGTCCTCGATCGAAATTGCGTTGACGTTGAGGCCGGCCTTGTAGCCGTCCAGCGTCGTCTGGATGATCTCACGCACCGACGCCGCAATGCCTTGCCGGTCGTCGCGGAAAATGTCCTGCGCCGGGCGCCGGCCGACCGCTTCGCGCATCGCGCTTTCGGCGACCTGCTGCAGCATGCCGTCCGGGTCGGACACGTCGAACAGATAGGCCTTAGGGTCGGAGACCTGATAGGCCACAGAGAACTGCACGTTGACGATGTTCTGGTCGCCGGAAAGCATCAGGCCATTGCCGCTGGAACTGCCGCCGCCGATGCTGACAAGCTGCTCGGCGATGTTGGCGGTCTCGACCGTTTCAATGGGCCACCAATGGAAATGCAGGCCAGGCTGCGAGAGCTCCGCCTTCGGCTTGCCGAACCTGAGCTCGACCGCAACTTCGTCGGGCTGCACGGTGTAGACCGCCTTGAACGCCCATAGCACCACCAGCGCCGCGGCAATCAGCCCGAACACGGCAGGGCTCGCGCCACCGCCGCCCGGCAGCGCGCGCCGCAACCTGTCCTGCCCGCGCCGAATGATATCCTCGAGATCGGGAGGCGAGCCTTGTGGGCCGCTGGGTCCCTTGGGTCCCTGACCCCAAGGCCCCTGATTGTTGCCGCCGCCCCACGGGCCGCCGCCGCCGCTCTTGTCGTTCCAGGGCATGGGTGTCCTTTCGCTTGGAATTCCCTCAAGCGCCGGCTCACCGGCGCAAAATCCAATATTATTCTTCTATAGGGATGCAACGGCACGCTTTCAACGCGATCGGCTGCCGCCACTGTCCGCCTTTTGGGTCCATTTAGACCTGTCGCGACCCTTTGTCGTCTTCAATGCACGTCGCGGCGCCGCTCGTAAACCGAATAGCGTGTCGCATGGCTGTCCTTTTCGCCAGCCGCCAGGTCTTGCGAGCGGACGATCCGCCACAGCGCCGGATCGATCGGCGGGAAATGGGCATCGCCTTCGACCCTGGCTAGAACATGGGTCACGTGCAGCCTATCGGCCAACGGCAGCGCCTGAGCGTAGATCTCCCCGCCGCCGATGACGCAGACCTCGTCGGCGCCGGCCATGCAGCGCCCGCGCACCGTCGCCAGCGCGATCGCGTCCTCGATTGAGTGCGCGACTTCGACGCCCTCGGCGCGCCATGCCCTGTCTCGTGTCACCACGATGTTGAGCCTGCCCGGCAATGGCCGGCCGATGCCTTCATAGGTCTTGCGGCCCATGATGATGGGCTTGCCCATCGTATCGGCCTTGAACCGCTTGAGATCGGTGGAAAGCCGCCACGGCAACCCACCCTCGCGCCCGATCACGCCGTTCTCGGCGATGGCGACATAAATCGCGAGATCCATCAGCCGCCGTTCCCGCCATCGGATGGCTCCAGCAGCAATATGTCGACGTCGTGCTCGGGGTAGAAGTTCTGCGCCTTCATCTCGAACGTCGTCGGTCCGATCTTCCTGACGTTTTCGCCGCAAAACGAGACCAGGTTCTTCGGATCGCCCTTGTCGACGGTCAGCTTGAACGTACCGATGTTTCCCGAGGCCCAGTTGCCGCCCGTGGTCAGGATATAGGCGATGCGGTTCTCGAAATATTTGGGATAGCCGTCGGGATCGTCCTTGGCTGCCTTGCGCACGGCATTCTCGAAGGCATCGTCCATGCAGTAGCGTGTTTTGTAGGCGGCATACTGGCCCTGGAACTGGCCGTCATAGAAGAAGCTGACCGAGGAGGTGCCGCCGACGCTCGGCTTGTAGCGATGCGAGACATGGACCGTCTTGTTGGCCGGAAAGGTCGAGCGCCACCAATAGGTCGAGCGCAATTGCCAGAACGGCGTATAGACGGTCTTCATGCCCGAACCGTCGTCGGCGGTGTCCTCGATGATGATGCCACGATTGACCCAGTCGTCGGTGACCGCTTGCGGCAGCTTTGCCAGCGCTGCCTTGGCCGCATCGCCGAACGGATAGAACGGTACGCCCTGCGCCTTCAGGTCAGCGCCGATGTCGATGCCGAGCGCGAAGACCTTCTGCTCGAGCTGCGGCTTTGCCGGCACCCCGTCGATCGTCACTTCGAAGCCGAGGAAATTGTCGCTCTGCGCCTCCGGAATTGCCGGTATTTCTTCGGGGTCGCCTTCGATGTCGGGCATCGGAAAGGCGACGATCGCATTGACATCCTTGTCGATGTTGTTGCGGAAGACGTAGTCGACCGTCACCTTTTCCGGCGAGATGTAGAGATCCTCGCTTTCCATCGCCACCGCATCGCTGCGCGAAAGGATCAGCCCACCAGTGTCGAGTTCGGCGACCGAATCATTGGCGAGCGCAGGCGTAGCCGAGAGCGCCAAGGCTGCGGTCAGGACGTAACGGAACATGGAGACTCCCCGGCGAGAATGCCAACATGACTCTAGCTGTTCAATGTGGCGTTTCAAAGCCTTTCGGCAAATGCGCCGGCGCCTGCCGGCATGTCGTGTCGGTCTAGACACACCGGTTCCGATCGGGCAGGAGTTGGCCCATGCGCAAGCTTCTCGTCATCGGCATCGGCGCCGGCAATCCGGAGCACATGACGGTCCAGGCCATCAACGGCCTCAATCGGGCCGACGTGCTGTTCATTCCCGACAAGGGCGCCAAGAAGAGCGATCTCGCCGAATTGCGCCGCCAGATCTGCGACCGCTTCGTCACTAATCCGAACTCGCGCCGTGTCGAATTCGAGGTGCCGGTGCGCGCCGAACCGGCGCCTTCCTACCGCTCGACCGTCGACGACTGGCACGAAGCGATCGCCGTGATCTACGAAGGCCTGATCCGCGACGAACTCCCCGAAGATGGCTGCGGCGCCTTCCTGATCTGGGGCGATCCATCGCTCTACGACAGCGCGCTGCGCATCCTGGATCGCGTGCGCCTCAGAGGCAATATCGCGTTCGAGCTGGAGGTCATCCCTGGCATCACCGCCATCCAGGCACTCGCCGCCAGCCACAAAATGGCATTGAACCGAATCGGCGACGCCGTTTTGATCACCACCGGCCGCCGGCTCACCGAGGAAGGTCTGCCCGAAAACGCCGGCAGCACCATCGTCATGCTGGACGGCAAATGCGCCTTCAACACGCTGGACGACAAGGACGTCACCGTCCACTGGGGCGCCTACCTCGGCACCCCCGACGAGATCGTCATCTCGGGCCGGATTGGCGACGTCGGCGACAAGATCGTGAGCACCCGTGAGGAGGCCCGCCGGAAAAAAGGCTGGATCATGGACACCTATCTGCTGCGCAAGCCGGGCGAGCCGGAGGATTAGCAGGGATCGAGCGCGGCATGAATTCCGCCGAGTTCACGCAGCGTCGATCTCGGCCTGCAGCGCCTCCATATGCGCCGCCGCTGCTGAAGACGCAGCCCGCTCGATCGCGCGGAAGCGGCTGACCACAGCAAGCCCGACCGACGTCAACTGAGCGCCACCGCCTTTTTTGCCGCCCGTTTGTGCCGCAACCAGCGGCTTGCCGAACACCCGGTTCATGTCTTCGACCAGATCCCAGGCGTGCTTGTAGGACATCTCCATGCCGCGCGCCGCGGCCGAAATCGAGCCGAAGGCGGCGATCTGTTCCAGAAGCTCGATCTTGCCCGGCCCGATGCGGCCATCTGGATCGAGATTTATCCGCAAACTCAGCGACGGCATTTGCTCCTCCGCGGTCACGCTACTCTACAAGTTCTGCAGCGATACCGCTATTCCCAAACGATATAGCGAATCATCGGCCGATCACCCATCCGCCTCGGCCGGCAAGCCGGTCCCGGTATTCGCCCGGTCGAAGCTCACTGTCTTGACCACGGCGAAGACCTGTCGACCAAGCCGGAGCCCCAGCGTCTGCCGCGACTTTTCGGTGATGCGGGCAAGCACGGTTGCGCCATTGCAGTCGAGACCAATCTCGACCGTAGGCCCTTCGCCCGGCTCTATCGCCACGATCGTGCCCGGCAATATGTTGAGCGCGCTGAGGCCAACCGGCTGCTCGGTGGCGATCATCACGTCGCGGGCTCGGATGCGGACGCGCACCGGCGCACCGACCGGCGTTGCCAGAAGCGGCACCCGGATCTCGCCCGCCAATGAGCCTAGCACCGTCATGCCAAAGGCTTCGTCGTGGCGCAGAACCGCGGTATCCAGCACGGCACCGCCCTCGCCGCGCTCTTCGGCCGGCAATAGATCCAGACGCTGCATGATCGCTCCGGTCGGACCGGAAGCAGCGACCTTGCCTTGCATCAGCACCACGACGTCACTCGCCAACCGCGCCACTTCGGCGATCGAGTGGCTGACATAGACGATCGGAATTTTCGTCTCGTCGCGTAGCCGCTCGATATAAGGCAAGATCTCGGCCTTGCGCGCCTCGTCGAGCGACGCCAGCGGCTCGTCCATCAGCAGCAATTTCGGACTGGCAAGCAGCGCCCGGCCGATTGCCACGCGCTGCTTCTCGCCACCGGAGAGTTTTGCCGGCCGCCGGTCGAGCAGATGACCGATGCCGAGCAGTTCGACCACGCCATCGATATCCGCGTAGCGCTCGGCAGCCGGCGTGAACCAACGGCCATAGCGCAGATTGCTCGCCACGCTCATATGCGGAAACAGCCGCGCATCCTGGAACACCATGCCGATCCGCCGTTTGTGTTTCGGCACGAACAGGCCGGCGTCGCTATCGACCAGCACGCGGCCCTCGGCCGCGATACGGCCTTTGTCGGGGCGGATCAGCCCGGCAATCAAATTGATGAGCGTCGTCTTTCCGGAGCCGGAAGGCCCGAACAGCGCAGTCAGCCGCCCGGCGCTCTCGAAGCGGGCATTGACGGCGAAACCGCCAAGCCGGTGGCTGATGTCGACCTGAACCGTCATTCGATGTCCATCCGCCGGCCGACACGCCGCGCCAGCACTTCCGAGGCCACGAGTGCCGCCATCGATATGACGATCGAGATCAGCGTCAGCCTGAGCGCGCCGGCGTCGCCGCCGGGAACCTGCGTGAAAGTATAGATCGCCGACGGCAGCGTCTGCGTCTCGTTCGGGATGTTGGAGACGAAGGTGATCGTCGCGCCGAATTCGCCCATCGCCTTGGCGAAGGAGAGGATCGCACCGGCGATCAGGCCGGGCAGGATAAGCGGCAGGGTGATCGTGCCGAATACCCATAGCGGATTGGCGCCAAGCGTGCCGGCGGCCGCCTCGATTTTGCGGTCGACGGCCTCAATAGACAGCCGGATCGCCCGCACCATCAGCGGAAAACCCATTACCCCGCAGGCGAGCGCGGCGCCCGTCCAGCGAAAGGAAAAAACGATGCCGAAATGCTCGGCCAGGAAAGCCCCGGCCGGACCGCGCTTGCCGAAAGTCAAAAGCAGCAAATAGCCAGTCACCACCGGCGGCAGGATCAGCGGCAGATGCACCAGACCATTGAGCAGCGTCTTGCCCCAGAACTGGCCGCGGGCGAGCACAAGGGCGATTGCTACGCCCGGCGGCAGGCTGGCGATCATCGCCACGGTCGCCACCTTGATCGACAGCCGGACCGCGTTCCATTCGTCGGGAGTAAGATCCAGCAGCCAGTTCATACGTCAGCGCGTTGCCCTAATTGCTCGGCGCGAGCACGGTAAAACCTTGCCCCTTGAAGAGTTCGCCAGCCTTGGCGGATTGCAGGCATTTTAGGAATGCCGGGGTATCCTTCCCCTTCGAATCCGCAAGCTGGGCGACTGGATAGATGATCGGCGGATGGGTACCCGCGGGGAAAGTGCCGACCACTTTCACGCCAGGCTCCGCATGCGCATCCGTGGCGTAGACGATGCCGAGTGCTGCCTCGCCGGTCGATACCAGCTTTAGAGCGGCGCGGACATTCTCGGCCTGCGCCACCTTGCCTTCGACGGAAGACCAGACACCGAGCGATTCGAGGGCTGCCTTGCCGTATTTGCCGGCCGGCACCGCCTTGACATCGCCCATGGCAAGTTTGCCGTCACCGACGAGCCCGGCAAGAGCGAACCCCTTTTCAATCCTGGTCTCGACCTTGGAATCCCGCGGCGCGACCAGCACGATCTGGTTACCGAGCAGTTTCACTTCGGTTTCGGGCTTGGTCAGCTTCCTGTCGGAAAGATATTTCATCCAGTCGAGATCGGCCGAGACGAACACGTCTGCCGGCGCGCCGCTTTCGATCTGCCTGGCCAGCGCCGAGCTCGCCGCGTAGGAAATGGTTGCCACCTCGCCGACGTCGGCCTCGCAGGCCTTGTTGACGGCGTCGAGCCCTTCCTTGAGGCTCGCCGCAGCAAACACGACCACCTTGTCATCGGCATAGGCCGCCGGCACCACGACCATCAGCATGGCGGCGAGACCGACTTTGGCAATCGTCGTCGAACCCTTGCGCGTCAGCATGAAACTCTCCTCGTCCCGGATCGCCCGAAGCCGCTATCGATATATCCATGTGAACATAACAATGAAAGGCTCTTTACCGGCGACGGTCTTCTGGGCTGAGGTTTTCCTGGCCTGCGATAATCTTCGTTGGATACAGCGGTATCGAGGCCGAAGGAAATATTGCATAAAAACAGCGACCAGGGATTGCGTCAGGTCGACGTCGGCCGATCAAGTTGAATGCTGACAACGCCCAAGAGCGGAGCCGCAGTGGGCAATTTCGATATGGACGGTCAGCTATGGTGCTAGACCGCGATCGGTGCCTTGATCGTCGCGTCGGCGAAATAGTTGTCGAGCCGGAAATCCTCGAAGCGGAAAGCAAAGAGATCCTTCACCTCGGGGTTTATCCATAGCGTCGGCAACGCCTTGGGTGTGCGCCGCAATTGCTCGCGCGCCTGCTCGAAATGGTTCGAGTAAAGATGCGCATCGCCGAGCGTGTGGATGAAATCGCCGGGTTTCAATCCGGTCACCTGCGCCACCATCAGCGTCAGCAACGCATAGGAAGCGATGTTGAACGGCACACCGAGAAAAATATCACCCGAACGCTGATAGAGCTGGCAGGAAAGCTTGCCTTCCGAAACATAGAACTGGAACAGGCAGTGGCAGGGCGGCAACGCCATGGCCTCCACCTCGGCCGGGTTCCACGCCGAAACGATCAGCCGCCGCGAATTAGGATTTTTGCGTATCTCCTTCAGAAGATTCGCAATCTGGTCGATGGAGCCGCCATGGCCGTCCGGCCACGACCGCCACTGTTTGCCATAGACCGGGCCAAGATCGCCGTTCTCGTCGGCCCACTCATCCCAGATCGAGACGCCGTGATCGTTGAGATATTTGATGTTGGTGTCGCCGGCCAGGAACCACAAAAGCTCGTGGACAATCGACTTCAGGTGCAGCTTCTTGGTGGTGGTGACCGGAAAGCCGCGGGCCAGGTCGAAGCGCATCTGGTAGCCGAATACCGAGCGCGTTCCGGTGCCGGTACGGTCGCCGCGATCAGCGCCGTTTTCCAGCACATGCTTCAGAAGGTCGAGATACTGGCGCATCGGCTCCGGTCCGATTCGGGTTGTCAGCCATCATAGCCGAATGACCGTCGGCCGAACACAGCAAAGCGAGACGATTCCAGCAGAAGGCTCACCAGCATCAGCGGCGAGGTTGCTCAGAGCGAGCCGAGCATGCCCAGATCCCTGGCGACAAGGTAGTAGAACGTCACCCGGCTCTTGCTGTTGTCGGCCGCCATCGCCTTGCAGGCCTTTTCGATAGCCGCATCTGCCTTGGCGCCGTCGGTGACGCCGAGCTTGCCGGCGACCCAGCTGTTCCTGACGCGCTTCAGTTCCTCCGGGTCGGTGCAGGACACCAGCGAGGAATCGCGGTTCCTGAGCGCGATGCCCAGATGTTTGACGATCTTGGCGACCGCGTCGGCATCCGCCGCCGCATCATATTTCTTTACGTCTGCAAGATAATCGGCCATCGAATTTCCCCTCGTCGGCGCCACGGGATCCGGTTGATGAGGATTGTGGCGCGCTGCCGCAAGTATGCGCTAGGTCTCCTCACCGCCACAAAGCTTCGGTTGAGACCGGCTGCAAGTCAACCCTTCATGATCCACTTTGGTACGGACGAAAGTGGCATTCCGGCCTTTCATTTTCCACCGCCAGTCCCTATATTCGCTTCGTCGGCTCGACCGACTATGGCGATAAACAGGCGATGAAATAAGCCGTTCGGACCCGGGGGCGGTACCCGGCGCCTCCACCAAAAACCGCTGCTCAGGAGCGGCTTTTGCTGGGGGCGAAATAGGATCGACGAAGGTGTAAAGATCGTACTTTTGCCCGGCATTGTACCACCGTTATCGGGCTAAACTTATAGTTGCCAACGACAACTATGCGGAAGCACGTCTCGCCGCGTAAGCGGTGCGATAGCTTCAATTCAAGCCCTAGTGGTTCGCACTTCTAGGCGGGGTTCGGAGGTACCTGGCAACAGAAACCTCCATTTCTCCCTTTTTTGATATGCGCAGCTGCAGCTTGGCCGGCGGCTTTTTTATGCGCCCTGACAGACCCAAGGCGCCGCGGCCTTTATACCAATCCCTGGCTGACCGCATCGATCGCACCGGCGAATGTTTCATCAACGTCTCGGGCTGAGCGTCTCAGGCTGAGGCGAAAGCCCAAGGGCTTCCCATGATCGGAACCTCCGATGGCAGCATTCGTATCTTCCCGTTTCCCTTCTCTCATGCCTTTGCGGGACAAGGCCTCAGTTTCTCGCCGCGTGTGGTCATGCCCGGCGAGCTACCTGATGGAGACAAGATGAACCAGGAAACCACACCAAAACACGAACGCATCCTGATCGTTGGCGGCAGCTCCGGCATGGGGCTTTCGCTGGCCGAACAGGGGCTTGCCGCCGGCGCTAAGGTTACGATCGTCGGCCGCTCCCAGGACCGGTTGTCGGCCGCACGGCGGCGCTTGCCTCACCCGGAAAGGCTGAGGACGATCGCAGCCGACGTCACAAGTGAGGACGAGGTCCGACGCCTGTTCCAGGATGTCGGTACGCTCGACCACATCGTCTCGACCGCCGCCGACGTCACCGGCGTCTATGTAGTGCTTCCCGACATGGACATCTCGTTGGCGCGGAAAGTGATGGATTCCAAGGTCGTCGGACCGCTTCTTCTTGCCAAACATGGCGCGCCTCGTCTGACGCCCAGGGGATCGATCACGCTGACCTCGGGCATCGCCGCCTATCGTCCGGCGGCGAAAGGCTCGGTGGTGGCAGCCGTTAATGGGGCCCTCGGCTCACTCGCCTACGCTCTTGCCGTCGAACTGGCGCCGATCCGCATCAACGTCGTCTCGCCGGGCTGGGTCGACACGCCGATTTGGGATGCCGTCGCCGGCAGCGGAAAGACGGCTGCGCTGGACGGCATGGCAAAGCGCCTGCTCGTCGGCCGGATCGGGCAGGCAGCCGACATTGCCCAGGCCATCACGTCCCTGATGCATAACGGCTTCATCACCGGAACGGTGCTTCATGTCGATGGTGGCCAGCGGCTGGTCTAGCCATGGCCAAATTTCGCGAACCATTGCGAGGAACAGCCGCAGCACCGGCGCTTGAATGCGCCGGTGGCGCCATACCATGGTGACCGGCGTCACCGGGCTGCTTCCGACCCAAGGCAACACGACGATATTGGCGTCGGCCGCGGAAGCCACGAGACGCGGAACCAGCGCGCATCCAAGACCGGCTGCAACAAGGCCCCGTATCGCACCCATGCTGGCGAACTCGCCGACGAGTTTTGGACAGTCAGGCAATGTTGCGGCAAACGTTTCGTCGAACATCCGCCTATAGACGCAACCGGGCTGGGTGACGAGGAAGGCCTCGTCAGCCAGGTCGTCGGACCTTATGGCAGAATATCCGGCCAACCGGTGATTTGCCGGCATTATGACGACGAGCTCTTCCTCGGCTATCTGTTCGCTTCGCAGCTCCGGCGCCGCCGCCGGGACGGCTCCGAAATGGAACGATACGTCCAGCGCGCCGCTTGTCACGCCGGCACGCAACCCACTGCTATCGTTCGCCCTGAGGTCCAGTTCCACATCGGGATGACGCCGATGGAATTCCCCCAGCAAAGCCGGCAAGCGTGTCGAGCAAAGCGTCTCCAGGCCGCCGACCGTCAGACGACCGGCAACCGTACCGCTCGCGTCGGCGACAGCGGAACGGGCTTCGTCCGCAAGGTCGAGGAGATCGTTTGCGTAGTCCAGCAGGCGCTGTCCTGCCGCCGTCAGCTTCAAGCCACGCCGTGACCTGTCGAACAGCGACGTGCCCAGATCGGCTTCCAGCGCCTGGATCTGTTCGGTCACGCTCGATTGGGCAAGATGAACCCGCTCGGAGGCGCGCGTGATGTTCAGGGTGGTGGCGACCGCCACGAAGGTCTTGAGATGTCGAAGCTGCATGTCTTGACCCGTCATATAGGCATAGGCTGCTTTGAACCGGGACCGCAAATGTGAAAAAGCCGGGAACATCGCCCGGCCTTTTTGTCTCGACAGGTGAAGCTTACTCCGCTGGCGCTTCCGCAACGTCCCGGCTGCGGCCGAGCGTTATCTTGGCCAGTGTGAAGGAGATCGCCGCGCACAGCGTGATGCCCGCCACCATCGGCAGCGGCGTGCCGTCGAAAAACACGCCGGCGACGCCCATGGCGACCGCGCCGATGGCGAAGTGCAGCGTGCCCATCAGCGCCGAAGCGGTGCCGGCGATCTCGCCATGCTCTTCCATGGCCAGCACCGACGTTGTCGGGATGACCAGGCCGAGAAAGCCGTAGCCGATGAACAGCAGCGCCGCCATTACGTCGAGCCGGTCGACACCCGATGCCATCACCGCGAACAGCACCACCATCGTCGTCGCATAGCCGGTCACCGCGACGCGCACCACGCGCTGCAGCCCGAACCGCTCCGACAGCAACCCGGTCAGCTGCGACATGCCGATGAAGGCAACCGCATTGATCGAGAAGAACACGCTGTAAACCGAAGGGGACAGGCCATAATGGTCGATCAGGATGAAGGACGAGCTCGATAGATAGACAAAAAAGCTCGCAATGCCGAAGCCGGCGATGGCCGTCAGGCCAAGGAAGTTGCGGTCGCCCATCAGGAAGCGATAGCCGGAAAGTGCCGTCCCGAAGGACGAACCGGCGCGCTCTTCGACCGGCCGCGTCTCCTTGAGAGAGGTCGCCAGCAGGATGGTGGCCAGCACGGCCGCGCCCGTCACCGTCCAGAACACGGCCCGCCAGCCGAAGTTCTCGATGATCTGGCTACCGGTCAGCGGCGCCAGGATCGGCGAGACCGAAAACACCAGCATCAGCAGCGACATCAACTTGGCGGCCTCGGTGCCGGTATGCAGGTCGCGCACGATCGCGCGCGGTACGGCCATGCCGGCGCTGGCGCCGAGCCCTTGCAGGAAGCGGAAGGCGATCAGCCATTCGATCGAGGGAGCCAGCGCCGAGCCGACGCCGCCGACCATGAACAGCGCCAGGCCGCCGTAGAGCGGCAGCTTGCGGCCGACCATGTCGGAGATCGGTCCGACGACGATCTGGCCGAAGCCCATGGAAAGAAAGAAGATCAGCAGGCTCATCTGCACCGCGGCAGTGCCGGCATGCAGATCCTCGCCGATTGACGGCAGGGCTGGAAGATACATGTCGATGGCAAACGGGCCGATCGCGGACAATAGGCCGAGCACGACCGCAATGCGGAGGAATTTGGCGTTCATGATAGCAGGCTCTTTCGAATTCTGGTTGCCGCCGAGGACCGGCGCGTAACCCTAGGACGTTCCATCCCATGGAGTTCCGACTCTTCTGCGGAACGAAACTCCCTTCGTGCAGTCCACAAATTTAGACAGGCTTGTCTAATTCGTCAACCACCTCTATATAGTTTTGCATGAAGGCCAACGTTTCTCCTGACATTTTCCCGCCACGGGGCCATGAGGCCAAGCGGATGTCGATTGTCGATGCCGCCACCTCGGTCTTCTGCCGCGAAAGCTTCGCCGGTGCCAATATCGACATGATTGCGGCCGAAGCCGGCGTCTCCCGCCAGACCATCTACAATCATCACGGCGACAAGGAAAAACTCTTCGTTGCCATCGTCCGCGACCTCACCGAACGTTGCAACGCCGGCATCTTTTCCACGATTTCCACTTTTCCCGATCAGCCGAAGGATCTCGAGGCCGACCTCATCGCTTTTGCTGTGCGGATAAATCACAACTGCATCTGCAACCGCGACGGCAAATTCCTGCGCAAGCTGATCCAGACCGAGGGCGGGCGCTATCCCGAGTTGTTCGCCGAATGGCGCGAAGAAGGACCGGGCAGGACATGGCCGGCGATCGCCGCCCGCTTCGCCCGCCTCGCTCATGCCGGCTTCCTTGATATCGATGATCCCGACGTCGCAGCGCGCCAGTTCATGGCGCTTGCCAATGCCGAGTTGCAGACGACGTTCATGCTCGGCGGCACACCGACCGAGGACGAGGTGGTGCAGTCGGCGACAAATGGCGTGCGCACCTTCCTGCGCGCCTTCGGCAAGCGGCAGCCTGTGGCTGGTAAACAGGGCGCGCTCGCCAGCGCTTGACGATCAAAGCCGTTTGACGATCAAATCGTCGCCGATGGGCTTCGCTTCCGCACGCAGGCGATCTATATCCGGTTTACGCCGCGCTCAAGCTTGATTACAGCTATCAGGACGATTCAACGGAACCCGACAGCCACATGGCCGACGACCACATCCGCTACGACATTCTGGCCCAGGAGGCGTTGCGCGGCGTCATGCGCAAAGTCCTGGCCGAGGTCGCGCGCACCGGTCTCCCGGGCAACCATCACTTCTTCATCACCTTTCTCACCGGCGCGCCGGGCGTGCGCGTGTCGTCGCGGCTGCGCGAGCGCTATCCCGAACAGATGACCATCGTCATCCAGTTCCAGTATTGGGACTTGAAGGTGAGCGACACCGGCTTCGAAGTCGGGCTGTCGTTTTCCGACGTGCCGGAGAAACTGGAAATCCCGTTCTCGGCAGTGCGCGGCTTTTACGATCCATCCGTCAACTTCGAGCTCGAATTCGACGTCAAGACCGACACCCCGGCGGAACAGGAGACAAAGGCCAAGCCTGCTCCCGAGCCGCTGGCCATCGTCGCCGAGAAAAAGCCTGAGACGAAGAAGAAAAACGCTGAGGTGGAAAAGAAGCCTGCCGCGGCCGACGCCGGTGCCAAGGGCGCCGACGTGGTGTCGCTCGACGCCTTCCGCAAGAAATGACCCGACGGGCGGCGTGACATGGCCGAGATCGTCAATCTCCGTCAGGCACGCAAGCAGAAGGCGCGAACCGAGAAGGAGCGCCTGGCCGAGCAAAACCGGGCGCTGCATGGCCGTTCCAAAACCAGCCGGGATCGCGACCGCCTGATCGCCGACAAGGCCGATAAATTCGTCGCCCGCCATCGCCGCGAAAAATCGGGCGATTCGGACAAATCCGATGCTTGAATGTGAATAGGATCGTCGCGTGAGCCCGGTCGAAAAGCGCTCGGTCACGATTCGCGGCCACCGCACCAGCTATTCGCTCGAAAAGCCTTTTTACGACGACCTGATCGCTATTGCGGCCGTGCGAAAACTGACGCTCGCCGCGCTTGTCGCCGAAATCGACGAGAGCCGCCCGCGCGATGCGAACCTCTCCTCGGCGCTCAGGCTCTATGTGCTGGATTGGGCCAAGCGCGGCAAGTTTTAGCCTTCAGGCAACGCTATCCTGTTTCCTGCGCCGGATACGGAAGCCCAGCAAAGCCGAGCGGTCGCGTTCTTCGGCCTGTTTCTTCGATCTGACGCGCATCAGGTCCTTCCAGCCGACATAGCCCACCAGCCGGGCATTTTCTCGCGTGACGACCGGCAAATGGGACACGTTCGCCATCAGCAGCTTGTCGGAGAGACCCTCGAGATACTCATCTGGATAGGCCAGCGTGACCTTGCTGCCGGCCAGCAGTTCGCCAAGCGTCGTCGTGCGGTGCTTGCCGGCGCGTCTCCAGCGCAGGATCGCCGGCGGGTCGATGACGCCGAGCACGTGCCCTTCTTCATCGACGACCGGAAAGCTCGGATGCCGTGTCTCGGGCGCCGTCAGGAACGCTGCCGCACCGTGTAGCGTCATTGTCGCCGGCACACTCTAGACCTCGCTGGTCATCACCTCGCGCACCCTGGTCAGGGCGAACGGATCGACACGGTATTCGCGAACCATGTGATGCCCTCGCCGTGCGATTTTTTCGGTGAGGATCGAACGCTTCATCAACAGCACGGTCACCGCATGCGCGGTGGCAGTTGCCGCGATCAGCGGCACCAGGACATGGGTGTTGCCGGTCAGTTCGACCGCAAAAAAGGTGGCGGTCAGCGGCGCACGCATGGTGCCGCCCATCGTCGCCGTCATCGCCAGCAGCGCCCAGAAGCCCGGATCGGCGGCCGGCAGGAAGCCGGCGAGGACCGCGCCCATCGCCCCGCCCATGATCAGCAGCGGCGCCAGCACACCTCCCGACGTTCCCGAGCCGAGTGCGACCGACCAGATGATCGCCTTCACCACCAACAGGGTGAGCGCAGCGGTCGCTATGGTGCGGCCATCCAGCATGTCGGCGATATTGTCATAGCCGACGCCGAGCGCCCGCGGCTCGATCAGCCCGCCAATGCCGACCACCAGGCCGCCGAGCATCGGCCACCACATCCAGTGGATGGGCAGCTTCTGGAAACCGTCCTCGCAGGCATAGACCATCTGGGTCAGCAACCCCGATAGCAGCCCGGCTGCCATGCCGACCAGCACCCAGCCGGCAAGGCCTGGAAATGAAACCTCCATGCCGCCCTGAAACGGGAAGATCGGCCCCGGCAGATGCAGCATGGTGCGCTCGACCTCGGCAATGATGGCAGCGACCGCTACGGGAATGAAGCTGCGCGGCGTCCATTCGAAGAGCAGCAATTCCACCGCAAGCATGATGGCAGCGATCGGTGTTCCGAACACGGTGGTCATGCCGGCCGCCGCACCCGCCACCAGGAGCGTCTTGCGTTCATTGTCGCTGACCGGCAGCATCTGCGCGATCAGCGAACCAATGGCGCCGCCGGTCATGATGATAGGCCCTTCCGCGCCGAATGGCCCACCGGTGCCGATCGAGACTGCCGACGACAACGGCTTCAGGATCGCCACCTTGGCGTCGAGCCGCGAGCGTCCGAGCAGGATCGCCTCGATGGCTTCGGGAATGCCATGGCCGCGAATCTTTTCGCTTCCGAAGCGAGCCATCACACCGATGATCAATGCCCCGATGACCGGAACAAATACCGAGGCATAGCCAGGCGGCGTATCCTGCAGTTTCAGGTCGGCGAGCGTGAACTGGCCAAAATAGGCGATGTTCGTGGCAAGCCGGATCAGCTTCAAAAGGGCAATGCCGGCAAACAACCCTGCCGTCGCAACCACCACCGCTATGCCGGCAATGAGCAGCACCCGGGCATCGGTGGTAAAATCGCGCAGATGGCCGGGGTTGGTGTGATCGGATTTCATTTGCAAATCTTGTTTTCTGGCGGCGTGCCGACTTGCGGATGCGTCGCCGACCGTGCCACCGAAGATGGCAGCCACGAGCCATGTTGGTTCGCTCTGTATCGTAACACGATATAAATGTTCAAGGCCGTTTGCGGCTTTGTCGGCAAGGAATCGATGGCAGACACTTCGAAGCCACAAAAGCGCGGCGCAGCGATCGGACCGGCCGACTACCAAAGGCTGTCCGAATTTCGTTACCTGATCCGCCGCTTTCTCGAATTCAGCCAGATCCAGGCGCAGGAAGCCGGCCTGACACCACGCCAGCATCAGGCCCTGCTTGCAATCAAAGGGTTTCCCGGCGGAGGGCCGGTGACCATTGGCGACCTCGCGGAGCGCCTGCGCATCCGCCATCACAGCGCCGTGGAATTGGTCAACCGTCTTTGCGAAGCCGGGCTCGTCGCGAGGAACCACGACGAGGAGGACCACCGCCGCGTGCTGCTGCGGCTGACCGAGCGCGCCGACGACAGTCTCGCCGATCTGTCAGCCGCTCATCTCGACGAACTCGGGCGGATCGAGCCGATGCTCAAGCGCTTGCTTGCTGGACGCGACACATAAGGGATGCGCCGTCACCCGCCATTCAGCGATTTTAGCAGATCGTCGATCGACGAGGGATCGAACTTGAGCTTTGGCGGGGGCTGCACTGGCGGTGGCACGTTATTTGTGGCCGGTGGCGCCCGTTCCGCTCGCTCCGCCGCGGCCTTGCGTTCGGCGTCGAGCCTTGCCTTCTCTTCCGAGGCGATCCGCAACGCCTCTTCCGCCCTCTGGCGTTGCTGTTCTTCGGCCTGCGCTGCTTCCTCGGCAGCCTGTTGCGCCGCCTTGGCTTTGGCTTCCGCATCCGCTTTGGCCTTTGCAGCCGCCTCGGCCTTCGCCCTCGCCTCGGCTTCGGCCTTCGCCGCTGCATCCGCCTTCGCCTTGGCTTCGGCCTGCGCCCTGGCCTCCGCTTCGGCTTGGGCCTGCGCCTCGGCTTCGGCCTGCGCCTTGGCTTCAGCCTGCGCCCTCGCCTCCGCTTCGGCTTGGGCCTGAGCCTCGGCTTCGGCCTTTGCCCTGGCGTCGGCCTCAGCCTTCAGCCGCGCCGCTTCCTCCTCCTGCTTGCGCCGTTCCGCCGCCGCTCTTTCACGCTCGATTTGCAGGGCAGCGTAGTAGCGCACCTCACGCCGCAGCCTTTGTTTCTCGAGCAGTGCGGCTTGCATGGCTTCGACTCGCTGCTGCTCCTTTTCCAGCGCACGCTGGGTCAGGAACTGGGCCAGCGGCTCGCTGTCGAACTGCCGTTTGGTGGCGCCGAACGGACCGTCGACGCTGAAATTCAAAATCGGTTCGGAGCCGACCAGCGCCTCATCGCCGGGTCGATAGGCGATCTCGCCCTTGGCATCGACGGTGCTGGTGTTCAGATCGGCGGTGATGTCGGCGGACAGCGTCGCGCCCGGGCTTTCCAATTTGACCGGCGGCGCCCTCAGCGTGCCGCCGGCGATGGTGAAGGCAATATCGGTGTCCTGCGCCGGAAAACTGCCCGCCGCGGCGATCTGCGGCACAAAACCGGCAGTCTTCGACGCGTCGATATCGCGCCCGATCGCGTCGGCCTTGGCAATAAATGCGCCAAAGGCATCGGGATTAAAACCGGCAATAGTCATACCCTTCAGCGTCGCCGTGCCGGAACCGGACAGCGCCGCGACCATCGCGTCGACCGATTTGCCGCTGGTCGAAAGCGCCGTCGAGAAATCGCCGCTTCCGCTGATGCCGGCCTCCGGCAGCACAGCTGTCAAATCGGAGCCCGCGAGTTTCATCTGACCGGAGAAAAGCCCGGTGCCGTCATTGTTCTTGAGCTCGAACAGGCCACTCAACTCGCCCCCGAGGAATTTTGCCTTGAGGTCGGAAACACGGATGCCCTCCTGGTCGAGCTGCAGCGAAAGCGCAGCGTCATAGGCGGTGGCAAGCGGGCCGGCGGCAAGCGACGCCGCCGTCAGATCGAGATCGGCGGTAAATGGCAGACTGGATTTCTGGCTGAACGGTGCCGTCGGCCAGGTCCTGTCATTGACAAGGAAAGCGTGGTCGCCGAACAGCATCACCGCCATCGGATCGAGGTCCAGCTCGTCCAGCGACAGCGCGCCGGCAAGATGCGGCAGCCCCTCTTTGATGTCGATATTTACGTCACCGGAAACCGCCGCTTCGTTGACGGCGCCGCTGAGCCCGCTCAGCACCAGGAGACCATTGCCGTAGTCGGCATCGGCAGCAAGCGACGTCGACATGCCGGTCTCCATGCCGGGCAGGCCGACGCCGGTCGTCATCAGCCATGGCGAGATGTCGGCCGTTTCAAGGCTGACCTTGCCCTTGGCGGCCGCGCCCTGAGGCGTGTCGGCAATTGTCCCGTCGAAACCAGCTTTGAAGTCAGCGCCGGCCAGGCTGAATCGTGTCGCCAGGCCGCCGCCAAGCGTGCCTTTGGCCGAGACGTCGGTGGTCGCCTCGCCGAGCATGCCGAGCGGCAGCGCCGGCAGACCGTAAAGCGCCAGAAGCGCGGTGGCGTCGGCGTTCCTTGCGTTGAAGGTCAGCGTCACCGGCGCTTCGAGAGGCCGGTCGAGCGCCCCTTTGCCGGACAACGACGCCGAAAAGGCCGAGCCACCGGCCTTGCCCTGTGCGCTCATGGCCAGTCCGGTCGTACCATCGCCATTGTCTGCGGCACTCGTGACCGCGTCGATACGCGCATCCTGGAACAGCTCGGGATAGGCAGCAGCGCGCTCCGCCAGCCACTTCAGCACCGCATTGTCTGGATAATGCTGGACGGCGACGTCGATCAGCGGCTTGAGGTCGACGGCGACCACCGAGGCGTCGAGCTTGCCGGTCGGGCTCGCCGGGAAATCCTTGATCCGGCCGGTGGCACTGATCGAGGCGCCGGCAAGTCCGCCGACCGACAGGCGGTCGATCTCAAGCAGCCCCTCACGCAATCTAAGTGAAGTATCGACGCTATCGGCGGTCAAGCCGCCGGCGCTGACCGGCCCGGCCTTGATCTGGAAATCGAGGTCGCGATCGGAAAAGCGGTTGGCGCCCTTGTCGCTGACGAAGATCGAGGCGAAGGCAGCGAGCCCATCGACGTCGAGTTCGCCACCTTCGAGTTGCATCAGCACCGATGGACGGGTTTCGTCGGGCTGGTTGGAATCGATGCGGCCGGAGAACTTCGCCTTGCCGAGGATGAGTTCGAGATCGCTGAAGGCCTGGTGTCTTTCGCTCAAATCCACCTTGGCCTTGAAGCCGGCGGCCGGCAAACGGCGGATCGCCTCGTCGACGTCCTTCGACAGCCAGGCGGCAAAGCCGGAGGGCTGCGCCACCGCCAGAAGCAGCGATCCGGTGAAACCGAAATGGTCCTCGACGCTGACCATGCCATTGGCTTCCAGCTTGGCGCGGCCGGGCAGCGTGGCGGCCAGCGATTTTACCGCCCAGCCGCCTTCGGCCGGCTCGGCGGACAGATGCACGTCGCGAACCGTCGTGTCGCCTACGACCACCGCCGGCAGTTTCACCTCGACCGTGCCCGGTATTGTCGGCTTCGGCAGATCGAGCAGCGCCTGCTCGAGCGCCGCCACCCGTTCGGACAGCGTCAATCCGGCCCCGGCCGCCGCCCCGACGGCCTCGTCGAACTGCACCTGTGCGCCATTGGCCTCGATAGAGAAATGCGGCTTCAGCCCAAGGTCGACCACAGCCTTGCCGTCGGCCGTGTAGGGATTGTCGAGCGGCCCGGTCTCGAAGCGGAATTCGTCGACGCCGAGCTTCTGGTGGTCGAGCGAAAACTTGCCGTTCAGCCTGAAGCCCGGGTCCGGTTTGCCGGCGCTGACCTTCAGCGCCTCGCCGCCGGTGCCGCGCGGCCGCGCCGCGGTCCGGTCTGCGCCCGATATCTTGAACTGGCCCGAATAGACGGCGGCGCCCTCGACGAGGCCCACATTGCCGTCGGTCTCGATGACCAGCGGATAGGCATCCGGATCGGCCTTGAGCCGGAGCCGCATTTGCCCGTCCGGTTCGGCTTTGCCGGTGGAAGCGGCGATCGTGGTCCGCAACCCGTCCAGCAACAGTGAGCCGTCCAGCCGCCAGGGGCCGGCCAGCGACTTGGCCGAGATCGTTGAGTTGATCTCGGAAATAAGATGGCTGCGCCCGCCCGCGGCGTGGCTGAGCGCGATCTGTCCTTCCGTCACCGTCAGCTTCTCGATGGAGATCTGGCCGGGATCGAAGGGCGAGGATGGCCGTATCGTCCAGTCGACCGTGCCGTCGGCGGCGATGTCGATCGTCGCCTTCGGCCGCACCAGCCGCATGTCGAAGATCAGCACCTCGCCGCGCAGGAATGGCGCGAGTTCTGCATCCATCGAAAAGGTTTCGACGGTCATTGCCGGCTGTCCGTTGGGGCCACCGGCAACGGCGACATTCGAGAACGTCACCGAGGGAAACGGCAGCAGCCTTGCCGTCGCATCGCCTTGCACGGTCACCTTGCGGCCGAGGACGGCACTCGCCTCGCGCTCGAAATCGGCACGGTAACCAGTCCAGTCGACAAAGTACGGCACCACCAGCGCCGCACACAGCACCAGCACAAGAAGCCCACCGAAGATCACGAACAGGCGTGCGAGCATTAGCTCCTGGATAGTTTTGGTTGAAAGTCAGTGGCACTCTACCCGCATCAGCGTGTCGATAAAGAGGCAAATGGGGGCACGGCAGCGGCCTGAAGGTCAGCCCTTTCCAGGCAATATCTTGCCCGGGTTCATGATGTTCAGCGGGTCGAGCGCCTGCTTGATCGTGCGCATGATGTCGACGCCATGGCCAAGCTCGTGCCGCAGGAAGCCGATCTTGCCTTGCCCTATGCCATGCTCGCCGGTGCAGGTGCCATCCATGGCGATAGCGCGCATGTTGAGCCGCGCCACGAATTTTTCCGCCAGCGCGATCTCCTTCGGATCGTCCACGTCCATCAGCACCAGCACATGGAAATTGCCGTCGCCGGCATGGCCGACGATCGGCGCGATCAGGCCCATCTCGGCGATATCCGCCTCGGTCTCGGTGACACATTCGGCAAAGCGCGAGATCGGCACGCAGACATCGGTCGACAGGCCCTTGGCACCCGGCCGCAGCGTCAGCGACGACCAGTAGGCATCGTGCCTGGCCTTCCACAATTTCGTCCGCTCTTCGGCGACGCTGGTCCACAGGAACGGGCCGCCGCCATTTTCCTCGGCGATCATGCCGAAGGTTTCGGCCTGCTCGGCGACGCCGGCATCGCTGCCGTGGAACTCGACGAACAGGCACGGGCTCTCCGGGTAATCAAGCTTCGAATAGGTCTTCATCGCCCGCATCTGCAGCGCGTTGACCAATTCGATGCGCGCCACCGGAATGCCCATCTGGATGGTCGCGATCACCGCATTGCACGCCGCCTCGACACTGGGGAACGGGCAGACGCCGCCCGAAATCGCCTGCGGAATGCCCTGCAGCTTCAACGTCAGCTGGGTGATGATGCCGAGCGTGCCTTCCGAGCCGATCAGCAGCCGTGTCAGATCGTAGCCGGCCGAGCTTTTCTTGGCGCGCTTGCCGGTCGTCACTGCTTCACCGTCGGCCATCACCGCGGTCAGCGACAAGACGTTTTCGCGCATCGTGCCGTAGCGCACGGCGTTGGTGCCCGACGCCCGCGTCGCCGCCATGCCGCCGAGCGAAGCGTTGGCACCCGGGTCGATCGGAAAGAACAGGCCCGTGTCGCGCAGATGCCGGTTGAGGTCCTCGCGCGTCACGCCGGGCTCGACGGTGCAATCGAGGTCCTGCGGATTGACCGCTATGACCCGGTTCATCCGTGAGGTATCGAGCGAGATGCCGCCGCCCGGCGCATTGGTGTGGCCTTCCAGCGAAGAGCCGACGCCGAAGGCGATCACCGGCACGCGGTGCGCGGCGCATGCGCGCACGATCTCCTGCACCTCCTGCGTGGTTTCGGCAAAGGCAACGCCGTCCGGCGCCTGCGTCGGAATATAGGTCGTGGTGTGCGCGTGCTGGGCGCGGATCGCCTGGCCGGTCTGGAATCGCTCGCCGAGCCGCTGTTTGAGGATGCCGAGCACAGCAGCGATGCCTTCTTCGTTGCGCTCGACCGGATTGAGGTCGCTTAGAGCCATCGATTCCTCCGCGAATGGACCAGCGTCCACCCTTGTTCTGCATCTAGGGATGCGTAGTCTCACCAACCACGTTCTGTCCAGTCCACGCTCATCCCGGCATGACGAGAAGGAAGTTTCCGATGCCCATCCCCGCCCCTTTCGTCTCTCGCGCCATGGACATCGAGGAGGCCTGGATCGACTACAACGGCCATCTCAACATGGCCTATTACAACGTGCTGTTCGACCGGTGCTCCGACGAAGCCTTCGAGATGATGGGGATGGGGCCGGACTATGTAAGGGAACGGCGGCTGACCATCTACACCGCGGAAGTCCATGTCTGCTACGTCCAGGAATTGCATCTCGACCACAAGGTTACAGTCTCGTTCCAGTTGCTGGACCATGACGAGAAGCGGCTGAGGGCCTACCAGGAAATCCGCCATCGCGACGGCTGGCTCGCCGCCACCTCCGAAACGCTGTCGCTGCATGTCGACATGGCTGGCCCGAGGGTCGCGCCCTTCCCCGCTGACGTCCTGGCCAGGGTGGAAGCGATGCGCGCCGCCCATGCCGCCCTGCCGATGCCGGAGCGCGCCGGCCGCTCGATCGGTATTCGTCGTAAGCCGGCTTGAACCGCAGTCCGACCGCCGTTAACCTTACTGAGGTTTTAACGTGAACAAGCCGAATTGAGACGTTGAACGACTCAACGCGGCGTTGGAAAACCATCCGCATCGAATTGCGATACGGGCGGCGGAGCAGCAGCGGTTCGGGGAACGTGCATGAAAACCGACATCAAGGTCGAGGCGGACAGGCTGGCGGCTGATCCACGCATCACCGACTATGATTTCTGGCGCTCGCTGAAGAACCTCAACAACGAGATCTTCCACATCGCCAACAACAACGAGCCGATTCCCTTCGCCATGATCCGCTGGCGCGCCATCCTGAAGCAGGCGCGGATGAAACGCGGCCACGCCTGAACGGTGCGGGAAGAAACAGACCGGCCGGCCGGTTTGCATTTCTGGGACGTTTGCGCTGCCCCTCATCCGGCTGCCGCCACCTTCCGCGTATAGTGACGGGGAAAAGGAGCTGGCCGCAGCCTCGGCGCTCTTTCAGCAAACGCTGGCAATTGACGAAACCATTGATGACAGCGTCCGAGAAGTGCCCGCAGGGCGATGAAGGGGCGGCGCGACGTTTCGAGTTAAGCGGACGACGTGCTGACGAACGACCCCAAGCATCAAAGCTGGCGCTTCACCGCCCCCAGCGGCGAGCGCGGCACCACCGGCGACGACTGGATGATCGCCGTGTTGGTCATCGCATGGGGAATGATCCGGTCGATCACTCGCTCGAGCTCGGCCACCGAGGCGACATGCACCAGCGCGATGAAGCAGTCCTCACCAGTGACCCGGTCGCATTGGGCGATTTCCGGCAGGTCGCGGATGATTTCGGCCACGACGGCGAGTTGCCCCGGCACCGGCCTGATGCGCAGCCATGCCGACAGCTTCATGCCCAGCGCGGCCGGATTGATGCGCACCGTATAGGCCTCGATCACACCGCTTTCCTGCAGCCGCTTGATGCGCTCGGCCACGCTCGGCGCCGACAGGCCGACCGATCGCGCCAGTTCGGCGGTGCTGGTGCGCGCGTCCTTTTCCAGCAGGCGCAGGATTTTCAGATCCGCCGGGCCCAGATCGGTATTTTCATTTCGAAGGCGTTTCAGCGGAATACTCCTTGATTTCGGAAAGCAAATAGCCGCAATGACCGACCATCATCCATATCAATGGCAAAAATCGCCTGCGATACTGACCCCATGCAAGATCGGACGCAAGCCCCGGCAGCAAGTCCGGCACTCGCCGGCCCCGCCTTTACCTTGGCAAACGCGGTCCCGCCGCATCTCTGGTTCGGCGTCAGCGCCGTGTTCCACTATCTCGGACCGGCCTTCGCGGTGCTGCTGTTCCCGCATGTCGGCGTGCTCGGCATGGCTTGGCTGCGCATCGCCACCGCGGCACTCGTCTTTGCCCCGTTGACCCGGCCGTGGGCGGTCTTCGCCCGCGCCGATCGCTCGACGCGGTTGTTGCTTCTGGCCTTCGGCGTCTGCCTTGGGGTGATGAATTGCTCGTTTTACCTGGCGCTCGACCGGCTGCCGATCTCGCTGGTGGCGGCGATCGAATTCGTCGGCACTATCGGCGTCGCGCTTGTCGGCCTCAGAAGCCCGCGCAATCTCGCCGCCCTCGCAACCGCTGTCGCCGGCACCCTGTTGCTGATCGACGTCAAATGGTCGAGCGATCCCGTCGGCCTGTTCTGGGCCTTCCTCAACGGCACGCTGTTCGTTGGCTACATCGTGCTCGGCCACCGCGTCGCGCGCGGCGGCGCCGGCGATGGCATCGTCGGGCTGGGTGCCGCCATGGCGGTCGCCCTTCTCGTCGTTCTGCCGATCGGTTTCGCCGATGCCCTGCCGGCTTTCTCGGCGCCGCCGCTGCTGCTTGCGGCGGTCGGCGTCGGTATCTGCTCGTCGGTCATTCCCTATATATGCGACCAGCTTGCCATGTCGCGGCTGCCGCGCTCCAGCTTCGCGCTGATGCTGTCTTTGCTGCCGGTCACCGCGACGTTGATCGGCGTCATCGTGCTGCGGCAGGTGCCGAGCCTCACCGACTGCGTTGGCATCGCGCTGGTGGTGGCCGGCGTCGCCCTTCACAAACCGGCGCCGGCGCCCACCTGATCAGGTCAGCTTCTCCTTGAGGAAAGCGATCGTCCGGCCCCAGGCGAGGTCAGCCGCCTTCTTGTCGTAGCGGGCCGCCGACGTATCGTTGTTGAAGGCATGGTTGGCGCCTTCATAGACATAGACCGAGTATTCGACATGAGCCGCGTCGAGTGCCTTCTTGAAGGCATCGATGCCGGCATTGGTGCGGGTGTCGAGGCCGGCATAATGCAGCATGAGCGCGGCCTTGATCTTCGGTACGTCCTCGGCCTTTGGCTGCATGCCGTAATAGGCGACGGCGGCTGCGAGGTCCGGCGCGTTGACGGCCAGCATGTTCACCGTGCCGCCGCCCCAGCAGAAGCCGACGGCGCCGACCTTGCCGTTGCCGTCCTTGTAGCCTTTGAGGTAGGCGACCGTTGCCACGGCATTGGCGGCGACCTGTGCTGGATCGAGCTGGGAAAACAGGTCACGTGCCCTGTTTTCGTCGTCCGGCGTGCCGCCGAGCGGTGTCATGAAGTCCGGCGCAAGCGCCACGAACCCTTCCAGCGCAACGCGCCGCGCCACGTCGCGAATATGCGGGTTGAGACCCCTGTTCTCATGCACGACGATGACGGTACCAAGCTTGCCGGTCTGGTCCGCCGGCCTGACCAGATAGCCCTTCATCTCGTCGCCGCTGCCGGGATAGCTGATGTCTTCGCCTTTCACACGCGGATCGTATTCCGCCACGATTGCCGCCTGGGCCGAGTTCGCCGCCAGCAGCGGCGCGATCGCGGCAGCTGCCGCACCCGATCCGGCAAGCCTGGTCAATTGCTCCATGAAGCGGCGCCGGTCGAGCGTCAGATGCGTGTATTCGTCATAGGCATCGATCATCGCCTGGGTAATGACAGGCTTGGCGGCAGTGGGTCCGGCAGGTGTTGTCATGGCGCGCTCCTCGTGGGCCCCCGCGGCAACATAGAGCCGAAGCTTGCCTGGTCCAGTCACGGCTGAGTGAGGCTGCCAAAAGTCCCTGCACGACGACCGTGATGCCCGGCGCCGCACTGTCGTTAAATTTTGGTCCTTTGTGGCAATGCTAAATGCACGCACCACGATGTAAAAAGAAGTTACCGGGCTATGCCTCATTCGGGCCATTTGGCGAACGAGAATGGCCATTTGGCGGGAAAAGAATGCCTGATTAACGACGAAGGAATACGCCCATGACCTTTCCCTCCCCGGTTTTGGCAAGTGGGTTCGCCCTCGCCGCCATGGCTTTGCTGGCGCTGCGGTTCACTGCCTTCCTCGCCTTCAAACGATCGTTGATCAAGATCCGCGTCAACCGGCACCCGCCCGCAAACACCAAAGCCTGAGGAAAGATCATGGACGTTCAGGACATCATCAACACCGTCTCCCAGAAATCCGGTCTCAACCAGGCTTTGACGGAAAAGATCGCCGGCACGATTTTCTCGGTGCTTGAACACGAGGCGGAAGGCACGACTCTGTCCAGCTTCTTTGCCAAAATCCCGGGAGCAGACGCCCTGGCCAAGCAATATGATGTCATGGCTCCCGGCGCGGCTTCCGGTGGTGGCCTCCTGTCCTCGCTGGAGGGCGCGCTCGGCGGCGCTCTCGGCGAAAAGACCGGCGCGCTGATCAACGGCGTCGCCATACTCAAGGCATCGGGCCTTACGCTAGCACAGATCAGTCAGGCCGGCACGATGCTGGTCCAGCAGGCCGAGGCAGCAGCCGGCCCGCAGCTGACCAATGAGGTCCTTGCATCGGTACCCGACCTGAAAGGGCATCTCGGGCTCTGAAGGAACTTCTCTATTTCGGCAGCGTGTAGGCCATCACATAATCGCCCGGCTTGGTGCCGACCGAGCCGTGGCCGCCGGCAACGATAACGACGAACTGGCGTCCGTCGGCTACCGTGTAGGTCATGGGTGTCGACTGCCCGCCGGCAGGCAGCCGCGCCTGCCAGAGCTGCTTGCCGGTCGTCAGGTCATAGGCGCGCACATAGTCGTCGACCGCCGCACCGAGGAAGGCGACGCCGCCGGCAGTGATCATCGGCCCGCCAATGCCGGGAACGCCGACCTTGAACGGCAGCGGCAACGGCGTCATGTCGTAGACGGTGCCGTTGCGATGCTTGTAGACGATCTTGCCGGTCCGAAGGTCGGCACCGGCGACATAGCCCCAGGGCGGCGCCTGGCAGGGAATGCCGAGCGGCGACAGGAACGGCTTCAATATCACTGCGTAAGGCGCACCCTCATTGCGGTTCAGGCCTTGTTCGCTGCCCTTGGTGTCACCGGGCGGCGGCACGTCGGCGCGCGGCACCAGCTTGGAGATGAACGCCAGGTATGTCGGCATGCCGAACATCACCTGCCGGACCGGATCGACTGCCACGCCGCCCCAGTTGAAGGTGCCGAAATTTCCGGGGTAGATCAGCGAGCCCTGCAGCGACGGCGGCGTATAGCGGCCCTCATAGCGCAACTTGCGAAGCTCGATCCGGCAGGCCAGCTGGTCGAACATGGTAATGCCCCACATGTCGGCGCCGGTCAGCGGTTTCGGACTGAAGCTCAGGTCCGAGAACGGCTGCGTCGGCGAGGTATGGTCGCCCTCGATCGCGCCGCCGGGTGCTGGCACTTCCTTGACCGGAACGATCGGCTCGCCGCTGCGCCGGTCGAGCACATAGAGGTCGCCCTGCTTGGTCGGCCCGACCAGCGCCGGCACCACGCCATTTTCCGTGGTGATGTCGACCAGCGTCGGCTGCGCCGGCACGTCCATGTCCCAGAGGTCGTGATGCACGGTCTGCCGTACCCAGCGCAACTGTCCGCTGTTGAGATCGAGCGCGGTGATCGACGAGGAGAATTTCTCGTCATTGGCGCTGCGCCCGGCGCCGAGCTGGTCCGGCGTCTTGTTGCCGAGCGGCACATAAAGCAGGCCGAGCTTTTCGTCGGCGCTTGCCGTCGACCACATGTTGGGCGAGTTGTTGGTGTAGGTCTGGCCCGGCGGCAGCGGCGTCGTCTGGTCCGGATTGCCGGAATCCCAGTTCCACAACAGCGCGCCTGTGTCGGCATCGTAGGCACGGATGACACCGGACGGCTCCTGCGTCGAATAATTGTCGTTGACCGCGCCACCGACGATGATCTTGTTGGCGACGATCAGCGGCGCCGAGGTCGAATAATAATAGCCCGGCTTCGGATAGGGCATGTTGGCGAGCAGGTTCAGCGTGCCACCCTCGGCAAATGTGGGGCAGACCTGGCCATTCACCGCATCGAGGGCGATCAGCCGAGCGTCGGACGTCGGCAGGTAGATGCGTGTGGCGCAGGGCTGGCCGGCGGCGATCTTGGCGTCGGCATAATAGGACACGCCGCGGCAGGTCTGGTGCTGGCGGTCCTTGTTTAGCTTGACCTGGGGATCGAAGCGCCATTTCTCCTTGCCGCTCGCGGCATCGATGGCGATGGCGAAGTTATGCGGTGTGCAGATGTAGAGCGTGTCGGCAATCTTCAGCGGCGTCACCTGATAAGTCGTCTCGCCGATGTCGTCGGGCCCTTTCACGTCGCCGGTTTGATAGGTCCAGGCCGGCTGCAGATTGGCGACGTTTTCCGGGGTGATCTGGTCGAGCGGCGAATAGCGCTGGCCATAGGGTGTACGGCCGTAATAGTGCCATTCGCCGGGCGGCACATTGCCGCCGAGATCGGCCGTCGGCGTCACCTTGTCAGTGTTGAGTTCACCCGTAATATCCTTTGGATCGACCGTCATCGAATAACCGGCGACGGCAAGCGATGCCAGCACGGCGAGGATAAGCGGTGCGCGTCCGTCGGGACCGGTAAGCCCGCGCCGCGCCCATGGCGTCAGCAGCCATAGCGCGACAAGCACGATGATGCCGCCGCGCGGGCCGAGCTCCCACCAGTCGAAGCCGATCTCCCAGACCGCCCAGGCGAGCGTGCCGAGCACGATCGCCGCGTAGAGCCACAGCGCGGTGGATCTGCGCCTGTAGAGCAGCCAGGCCGCGACAAGGAAAGCTAGACCGGCGATGACGTAATACCAGCTGCCGCCCAGCGTCACGAGCCAGATACCGCCGCCGCCAAGCGCCAGGCCGATGAGGAAAAGGATCAGGGAGGTGATGACCACAGCCAAGACGGTGCTCCTTCGACTGGTGCGCTCCGCGACGCGTCCATGGGCAACCCGGCATTGCGCTCCTGCCCCGAGCACAACTTTCTCCGGCCCGCCTCCCCTGTCAAGCAAGCTCGGCGTTTTACGGCGCCGGCCCTCGGCAAGCCCGGCGTTTTGGTTAGCAGACCCATTCAGATTGTGAGCCTACCGACCGGACAGAGAACAAAACGGAGACGCTTCTGGCCTTTCGCTGCCGAATCACTACATTCGGTGAGAGATGTCCGGCTTTTCGGAAGACATGCCCTTGTTTGACGAACCGAACGCGCGGCCTGTGGCCCCGTCGGGCATTGCCGCGCGCGCCATGGCTGCCCGCAGCAACCAGAACAACGCGCCCGATTATCTCAACGGCCTCAACCCCGAGCAGCGGCTGGCGGTGGAAACCACCGAAGGCCCGGTGCTGGTGCTGGCCGGCGCCGGCACCGGCAAGACGCGGGTGCTCACCACCCGCATCGCCCACATCCTTGCCACCGGCAAAGCCTTCCCTTCGCAGATCCTCGCCGTCACCTTCACCAACAAGGCGGCGCGCGAGATGAAGCAGCGCATCGGCCTGTTGATCGGCGAAGGCAATGTCGAGGGCATGCCGTGGCTCGGCACCTTCCACTCGATCGGCGTCAAACTGCTGCGCCGACACGCCGAGCTGGCCGGGCTCAAATCCGACTTCACCATTCTCGACACCGACGACGTGGTGCGCCTGATCAAGCAGCTCATCCAGGCCGAAGGGCTGGACGACAAGCGCTGGCCGGCCAAGCAGTTCGCTCAGATGATCGACGGCTGGAAGAACAAGGGCCTCGGTCCCGCCGACATCCCCGAGGGCGATGCCCGTGCCTTCGCCAACGGCAAGGGCCGCGAGCTCTACAAGGCCTATCAGGAACGGCTGCAAACGCTGAACGCTTGCGACTTCGGCGATCTCCTATGCCACCCGATCCGCATCTTCCGCGCCAATCCGGACGTGCTGAAGGAATACCACAAGCGCTTCAAGTATATCCTCGTCGACGAATACCAGGACACCAACACCGCGCAATACATGTGGCTGCGCCTCCTGGCGCAGCGGCCACAATCCTCCCCCCTTGAGGGGGAGGTGCCCGCGAAGCGGGCGGAGGGGGTTGCCGCAGAAGGCACCGCCACGGGGTCGAGCACTGCCGCTCGGACCCCATCCGACCGGGCTTTGCCCGGCCACCCTCCCTTCAAGGGGGAGGGAAACTCGCGCCCGGCCACCGTTAATATCTGCTGCGTCGGCGACGACGACCAGTCGATCTATGGCTGGCGCGGCGCCGAGGTCGACAATATCCTGCGCTTCGACAAGGATTTTCCTGGCGCCACCATCATCAGGCTGGAGCGCAACTACCGCTCGACCGCGCACATCCTCGGCACCGCCTCCCACCTCATCGCCCACAATGAGGGCCGTTTCGGCAAGACGCTGTTCACCGAAAAGATCGCCGAGGACGACGAGAAGGTGCATGTCCACGCCGCGTGGGATTCCGAGGAGGAGGCCCGCGCCGTCGGCGAGACGATCGAGGCCTACCAGCGCCAGAAGCACAATTTGAACGATATGGCGATCTTGGTTCGCGCCTCCTTCCAGATGCGCGAGTTCGAGGACCGCTTCGTCACGCTCGGCCTCAATTATCGCGTCATCGGCGGCCCGCGCTTTTATGAGCGGCTGGAAATCCGCGACGCGCTGGCCTTCTTCCGCGTCGTCGCCCAGGGCGCCGACGACCTCGCCTTCGAGCGCATCGTCAACGTGCCGAAGCGCGGGCTCGGCGAAGCCACCATCCGCCAGATCCATGATACCGCACGCGCGCTGCGCATCCCGATGCTGGAGGCAGCGGCAAAACTCGCCGAGAGCGACGAGCTGAAGCCGAAGCCTCGCGCGGCACTGCGCGAAGTATCGGCCAATTTCGAACGCTGGCAGAAGGCGCTGGAAACCACGCCGCACACCGAGCTCGCCGAGACCATACTGGAGGAGAGCGGCTACACCGACATGTGGAAGAACGACCGCTCGGTTGAAGCGCCCGGTCGGCTCGAGAACTTAAAAGAACTGATCCGCTCCATGGAGGAGTATGAATCACTGCGCTCTTTCCTCGAACATGTCGCCTTGGTGATGGACGCCGAGCAGAACGCCGAGCTCGATGCCGTCAACATCATGACGCTGCATTCGGCCAAGGGCCTCGAATTCGAAACCGTGTTCCTGCCCGGCTGGGAGGAAGGCCTGTTCCCGCATCAGCGTTCCCTCGACGAGGGTGGCCGCTCCGGCCTGGAGGAGGAACGCCGCCTCGCCTATGTCGGCCTGACCCGCGCCAAGAAGAACCTGCACATCTGGTTCGTCTCCAATCGCCGCATCCACGGCCTCTGGCAGTCGACCATCCCGTCGCGCTTCCTCGACGAACTGCCGGAAGCCCATGTCGAAGTTTCCGAGGGCGGCAACTCCTATGGCGGCTACGGCAATGCCTATGGTGGCGGCTCGTTCGCCTCCGGTCGTGGCGGCCAAGGGGCGGGCAGGCAGAACCCCTATGGAGCATCGCGCTTCGACAACATCGGCGGCAATAACGGCGCCGAGAAATCCGGCGCTTTCTCCAGCACCTATGCGACGCCGGGCTGGCAGCGTGCTCAGGCCAACCGCACCGAAGCCACCGACCGCAATTGGGGCACGCGCTCCGGCCACCAGGTCGAGCGCATCGGCTATGGCGAAACCGACTCCGGCTACGGCGCCGGCCGCACCTCGATCAAGGGCCGCACCATCGACGGCGAGCTGGTCGCCAAATCCGTCGCCGACACGCCGTCCCCCTTCAGCGTCGGCGACCGCGTCTTCCACCAGAAATTCGGCAACGGCAACATCTCGGCCATCGAAGGCAACAAGCTGACCATCGACTTCGACAAAGCCGGCCAGAAACGCGTGCTGGACGGGTTTGTCACGGGGGTGTGAGGCCGCCCCTCACCGATACCGCGCCTGGTTCCACTTATGGCCGAGCAGCGACAGGATGATGATCAGGCCGTTGAAGAACTGGACGTAGAAGCCGCTCAGTCCAGCCGCGACGACGCCGGTCTGGATGAAAGAGACCGTGACCGCGCCAATCGCACCGCCGACGACCGTGCCGATGCCACCCCAGGTCGGCGTGCCGCCGACGAACACCGATGCCAGCACCGGCAGCAGGTATCCGTCCCCCGCCGTCGGCCACCAGGTGAAGTTGATCATCACCGAAAACGTGCCGGCGATCGCAGCCCCGATGCCGACGAAGACGAACACTTTTACCCGCACGCGCTTGACGTCGATGCCCATCTGCTGGGCGCTATCGGGATTGTCGCCGACCACCTTGACCTGCGCGCCGAAGCGATGGCGGTTGTAGAGCAGCGCCGACAGCACGACGAAGCCGATGGCCCAGAAGATCTGCACCGGAATGCCGTAAAGCTGGCTGGAGAAGATCTTGTAGGCCCAGCTGTCGGCAAGGCCGGTCAGTGCCGTCGACCTGCCCTCGTTGATGATCTGGATCAGGCCGCGCAGCAGGAAATTCATGCCGAGCGTGGCGATCAGCGACGACAACCCGCCATAGACGACCAGGGAGCCGACCAGGAAGCCGAGCAGCATGCCGGTGACCATTGCGGCGGCGATGCCGAGGAACGGGTCGTAGCCGGCCTGCACGACCAGCGCGAACACCCATGAGGCAAAGCCCATTGTCGCCGGAAACGACAGGTCGATCTCGCCACAGGTGACGACGAAGACCAGCGGCACAACTACGAACAACGCCACCGGCAGCGTGGTCAGCACGGAACTGTAAAGATACCAGGTGGTGAAGACCGTCGGATTGGCGATCATGAACACCGCCATCATAACGATGAACACGGCCAACGTGCCGAGTGCGGCGCGGTTGTCGAGGATGAACCCGCGCAACCAATTGTCGGACGGGTGTCGCCACTCTTTCCCGGCGGCTTCGCCATGCGTGCCGCCGAGGGGGCTCTGCAGATCGGGTTCCATGGTCTTGCTCATCGTGCCGCCCTCCCCGCATCGGCCACGTCGTGCAACCCCGGCAATCCGCTGGGGTGGGCGACGTCTTCCATGAAGTTGATCAGGTCTTCGGCCGACTTGACCTCGCTGCGGTCGGCGGTGAGCGCGACCTTGCCGCGGTCGAGCACCACGAACCGGTCGGCGATGTCGAAGACGTGGTGAATATTGTGGCCGATGAACAGGATCGACCGCCCGCTCGCCCGCACCTGGCGCACGAAGTGGAAGACCTTGGCGGTCTCGGTCAGCGATAGCGCCGTCGTCGGTTCGTCGAGGACTATCAGCTCCGCCTTCTTATAGATGGCCCGCGCGATCGCCACGCCCTGGCGTTCGCCGCCCGAGAGCTGGCCGACGATCGACTGTGGCGTGAACACTTTCGAAGTGAAGCCGATCTCGCGCATCAGCCGGCTCGCCTCCGCGATCTCCTTGTTGACCTTCAGCCAGCCAAGCCAGCCGGTGAGTTCGCGGCCCATGAAGATATTGCGCACGATGGTCTGCTGCACGGCGAGGGCTCGGTCCTGGAACACGGTCTCGATGCCGGCGTCGCGCGAGCGCGCAGGACTCCATCCGGTCACCGGCTTGCCGCGGACGAGAATCTCGCCGCTGGTCGGTTTGACCACGCCGGACAGGATCTTGATCAGCGTCGACTTGCCGGCGCCATTGTCGCCGATCAGGCCGACCACCTCGCCGCGATCGACGCTGAGATTAACCCCGCCCAGCGCATAGACCTGGCCATAGGACTTGCTGATGTCGCGCAGTTCTATGATGCGTTCGGCCATGGCGATCCTCGCTTGATTTTCGCGTGCCGGTCTTTTCGCCGGCGGTCCCGCCGGCCGGGCTCGATCCCGGCCGACGGCTTGGGAGGTCAGCGCAGCGCCTGCTTGGCGAGCTCGGCGACGATCTCGTAATTCTGTGGCGTGACGAAGCCGGCGCCGGTGTCGACATTCATCGGCGCAAGGCCGAGCACCACCTGCTGGCAGAGGCTGAGGATCGGCAGATATCCCTGCAGGAACGGCTGCTGGTCGGCTGTCAGTTGCACCCAGCCGCCCTTGAAGCCCTCGACGATCTGCGGGCTGGTGTCGAAGCCGAAGTTGAAGATATCGCCAGGCTTCCTGCCCGCCGCCTGCATGTAAGTCGGTACGTTGCCCAGCATCTGCCCGCCGGGATAGCCGACCGCCTTGACGTCTGGATTGTTGAGCAGTGCCGCGGTGATCACCGGAATTGCCAGATTGGGGTCGGAAGCCCATTCGCCGCTTGGCGGCGAGGAGAGCTGTATGACCTCGACGCCCGCCTCTTTGAGCGCGGCGACTGTGCCGCGTTCGCGCGCGCCGCGGCTCTCGTTCTCGAACGGGCCGATCATGATCGCCTTGTCGCCGGCCTTGAGCCCGGCCAGCTTGACCGCCTCGGCGCCGAGCGCGCGGCCCTGCTGCTCCTGCTGGGCGCCGACATAGCCGCCGCCGAACGCCGCCGTGACCGTCGGCACCGGCACGTTCTGGTACATCATCTTGATACCGTCCTTGTGTGCCTGTTCGGCCAGCGGCATGATCGCGGCGTCGCCGGGGTGGCCCATCATGGCGATGCCTTGGGGCTTGACCGCGACAGCCTCGCGCAATTGCTGCACCATCTTCTCGACATCCCACTGGGAAAAGATGTAGTCGACCTTCGGCCCAAGATCGGCTGCCGCCTGCTTGGCACCATTATAGACGATCGTGCCGAAGGCATCTCCCTCTGCCCCGCCGACGAAGAAACGGATATGGACATCCTTGCACCACTGGGCATCGAGCGCCTGCGCCGGCAAGGTCGAGAGTGCGGCGGCGAGTGCCATCGCGGCCGCCGCGACGGTCGAGCGCAGAACTGTCCTTCTCATCGTAATGCTCATGCACTTATCCTCCCTTTGTTCCCTCGCTAGCCGAGGGGTTTTGACGATCGCTTCGGCAAGGCGCCGCAATCTTTCCCTGGCCGGCACCTCCCGCCGGCCGAGTTCTCACACCGGGTTCGGCAGGTAGCTCGCGCCTCCCCGGCATTGTTGGAGATAATCCAGCGCACGCGCCTGGCCGGTGATCTCGAGATCGCCGCGATAGACCGGGTCGTGCCAGCCCTCGATGTCGATGGCGCCTTTGTAGCCGGCCAGCCGCAGCTCGCTGATCACCCTTGTCCAGTCGCTGTCGCCGAAACCCGGCGTGCGCATCTGAACGAACGGCAGGCGGCCGAACACGCCATGTTCGCGGATCACGTCCCAGCGCACGGTCGCGTCCTTGCCATGGACGTGGAAGATGCGCGGCGCCCATTTGCGGATCTGCGGGATCGGATCGATCAGATAGACCACCTGATGGCAGGGCTCCCACTCCAGGCCGAGATTGTCGTCCGGCAACTCGTTGAACATCAACTCCCAGGCGTCCGGATTGTGGGCGATGTTCCAGTCGCCGCTGGTCCAGTTGCCGTCCATGGCGCAGTTCTCGAACGCGATGCGCACGCCCTTGTCGGCGGCACGCCTGGCCAAGGGTCCCCAGACCTCGCGGAAACGCGGCAGGCTGTCGGGCAGCGGCTTGCCGCGAATGCGGCCGGTAAAGCCGCTGACCATATTGGCGCCGAACAGATGCGCGTTGTCGATGATCGTTTCCCACGCCTGGAGCACGCCGCGATCGATCTCGCCGCTCTCCAGCGGATTGCCGAACACGCCGATCGACGAGACGACGACATCGGCGTCGCCGATCGCCTCGCGGATCTCGCCCGCCAGCCGCGGAATGTCCTTGCCGCCCAGCGTCTGCCAGAAGAACGGCTGGATGCTCTCGAAGCCGAGCGGCAGGATCTGCCTGACATAGGCGGCCGGGTCGTCGAGATTGGCCCGCACCATTGTGCCAATCCTGATGTCGAGCAGCGGGTTTGGCATCATGATCCTTCCTGTGCAGCGATGGCGACCCGGCGCCCGGTCTCGGCGCTCTCGATCGCAGCGAAAACCATGGCCAGGCTCTTGATGTTGTCGGCGCCGCGCGTCTCCGGCTCGGTGCCGGTCTCGACGGCGCGGACGAAATCCTGGATGATGCCGAGATGGCCGCCGACGCGATCGGCCGGGTCGAGCGGCGGCACGGCTATCGGTTCGGTGCGGTCGAACAGGCCTTCACGGACCGGCTGCACGATTTCCGCCTTCAGCCCGTCCTCGCCGTCCCACACAATGCTGCCGCGCTCTGCGACGATCCGCCATGTACTGTCCCAGCTGGTGCGGAAGCCGGCCGCGCACCAGCTGCCGGCATAGGTGAACAGCTTGCCGCCGCCGAGGTCGAAGCTTGCGGTCGCCGACGACCCTTGCCGATACCAGGAATTGGCCGGCTCCCACTCCTGGCAATAGACACCGGTCGGCTCGCCGGCCGCCATGTAGCGGGCGGCATCGAATGTGTGGATCGCCATGTCGAGCAGCAGCACATGACGCATCTCCTCGCGAAAGCCGCCGAAATGCGGCGCGACGAAGAACTCGGCATGGATGCTGGTTGGCGCACCAATGGCGCCGGAATCGAGAAAGCGCCGGATGCGCCTGACATTGGCGACATAGCGGCGGTTCTGGACGACGGCATGGATACGCCCGGCGCTGCGGGCGGCCTCGACGATGGCACGCGCATTGTCCGGGCTGTCGGCGAGTGGCTTTTCGGTCAGCAGGTGGCAATTATGGGCAAAGGCGGAAAGCGCGACCTCGCGGCGAGCGGCGGGAACCACCACGTCGAATACCGCGTCGGGCCTGGTCTGGTCGAGCACGGCGTCGAGGTCGGTTCCAATGATGGCGCTCGAAAGCTCGTATTCGCGCGCCCTCGCCCGCGCCCGTTCGACATCGATATCGACCAGGCCGACAATGGCGAGCCCGTCGATCTGCCTGGCTGCATCGAGCCATGCCTTGCTCATGGCGCCGCAGCCGACCAGGACGACATTGATCATCCAGTGCTCCTCCCTCTCGGCCCCTCCAGACCGATCGTCACGGCGTTCACGGCAGGGCCGTGAATGTTTTCCGTAAACGTTTACGAGAACACACCCGATGGCGTAGAATGTCAATCGGCCGATAGCGAAAAACGTGATGCCGGCTTGGCCTGAACAGCAGCCGGTGCTAGCCAAGCAAGGGGGAGAACTGTCCTTTGGCGTCCAGCATTCACGACCTTGCGCGTCACCTGAACATTTCGATCGGCACGGTGTCGCGCGCGCTCAACGGCCGCGCCGACGTCAACGCCGACACACGCCAGCGCGTGCTCGATGCGGCCAAGAAGCTGAATTATTCGCCGAACCAGTCCGGCCGCAGTTTGCGGCGCGGCGCCACCCATTCGATCGCCTTCATGCTGCAGCCGCATCCGGGCGATCAGGAATATGGCGAGCCGTTCTTCATTCCGTTCCTGACCGGGTTGCAGGCCAAGCTCGCCGAAAGCGGACTCGACCTGATCGTGGTGATGGGCGCGCCGGGCGACTATCAGCAGGAGCGCCTGCGCCGTGTCGTCGAGACCCGGCGGGCCGATGCGGTGGTGCTGGCCTGGACGCGGCGCGAGGACGAGCGCATCGACTATCTGACCCAGGCCGGTTTCCCGTTCGCGACGCTCGGCCGCAGCCGCTCCGGCGGCGATGCCTACCCCTCGCTCGACCTCGACTTCGAAAAAGCCGGTGCTGACGCGGTCGATCGTCTTGTCGCGCGCGGTCACCGCCGCATCGCGGCCATCCGCCCGTCGCTCGATCTCAATTTCGGCTATCTGTTCCTCGCCGGCTATCGCAAGGCGTTGCGGCGGCACGGCATCGAATTCGACCCCGAGTTGATCGCCGACGGCTTCATCAACGAGGCAGGCGGCTACGCGGTGACGCCGAAGGTCATGCGCTCCAAGGACCCGCCGACCGCCATCATCTTCAACAATGACGCGATGGCGCTTGGCGGCTGCAAGGCTTTGGCCGAGGCGGGCATCAAGCCCGGCCACGACATCGCGGTGATCGTCATCGTCGACACCCCGCTCTGCCGCTATTTTTCGCCGGCGCTGACCGGCTTCCGCCCGGCGCTGGAGCCGATGGGCGAGCGGCTGGCCGAAATGCTGCTGGCATCGATCCCGGCTTACGCCGGCGCCGAAGGCGCACGCATCATCCGTGAAGTCTGGCCGCTGCAGCTGATCGCGCGCGACAGCGACTGACCGTGGCACTTCCCTTCTCCCCTTGGGGAGAAGGTGGCCGAGCCCACGGGTCTTGCCTTCGGCAAGCCAGAGGACAGGCTCAGCTCGGTCGGATGAGGGTGCTCCAGCTCGGCACCGAGGCACTCCGTCCAGCACCCCTCTTCCGTCTCGGCGCTGCGCGCCGATCCACCTTCTCCCACAAGGGGATGAAGGAACAAGCGCCCTCTGTCACGCAAGTATCATGTTCGCGTCCTAGACCTTTTTCGGAAAGCGCTGGCGGCATGTCGATGCGACGCCCGCTTCGGCTGTTTTGTCACAAAGAGGATTTCCATGAAAAACCTGCACCGAAACGCGTCCCTCGCGGTCGCGCTGGCGATGTTCACCGCCTTGACTCCGGCCTTGGCTGAAAACGCAGCGACCGTCGGCGGCGTCAGCTTCGTCAACAAGGGCCTGGTCGGTGTCGGTCGCATCCCGGCCAGCCAAAGGGACAAGTTCGGCGAGACGTTTGGCTCCGGCTCGGGCATGGCGATCGACGCTGCCGGCTGGACGCATGGCGCCGATGGCTATAAGGGCTCGCTGTGGCTGCTGCCGGATCGTGGCTACAATGTCGTCGGCACCACCGATTACCGTCCGCGCATCAACACGATTGCCATCGAATTCGCCCCGATCGCACCGGGTGCGGCACCAGCCGCCGGCCAGGAACAGTCCGGCCTCAAGGCAACCCTTGCCGACACCATGCTTTTGACCGACGACAAGGGCGCCGACGCAACCGGCCTCGATCCGCTCAACGGCGTGCGCGCCGCGACCGACGACATGCCGATCCTGCCCGAAGCCAACGGCAAGCTCGCGCTCGATAACGAGGCGATCGTGCGGCTGCCCGACGGCACCATGTTCATCTCGGACGAATATGGTCCGAACATCTACCACTTCTCCGCCGATGGGCGTCTGATGTCGGCAACGCAGTCGCCGGCGGCGCTTGTCCCGATGCGTCATGGAACGCCGAACTTCGCGTCCAACAATCCGGGACCGGGCGCGGCAGACCCAGATCCGACGGATCCCGAAACCGGCCGTCAGAACAACCAGGGCCTCGAAGGCATGGCACTGACGCCGGACGGGAAGTTCCTGATCGCTGTGCTGCAATCGGCCCCCAGACAGGATGGCGGCGATTCCGCTTCGACGCGCCAGAACACGCGCGCGCTGGTCTACGATGCCTCGGATCCGGCCCAACTCAAGCTTGCGCATGAATATGTCGTGCCGCTGCCGGTGTTCACCGATGCCAAGGGCAAGACCAAGATTGCCGCGCAGAGCGAAATCGTGGCTCTGTCGGACAAGACCTTCCTGATGCTGGCGCGCGACAGCGGCAACGGCCAGGGGGTGAAGGGCGACACCTCGCTCTATCGCGAGATCAGCGTCGTCGATGTGTCGGCGGCAACCGACATCGCCGGCACCGAGTTCGACAAGGACAAGCCGGTTGCGCCCAAAGGTGAGCTCGATCCCTCGGTGACGCCGGCCAAGCTGACGCCGTTCATCGACATCAACGACAAGACCGAGCTCGGCCGCTTCGGGCTGCACAATGGCGCGCCCAATGACCGCAACAACCTTTCGGAGAAGTGGGAGGCGATGTCGGTGGTGAGCGTCCTCGATCCAACACGGCCCGACGACTATTTCCTGTTCGTCGCCAACGACAATGACTTTCTCACCCAGGACGGCTTCCAGGTCGGCGCGGCCTACAAGGCCGAAGATGGCGCCGATGTCGACACGATGTTCCTAGTCTATCAGGTCACGCTTCCAGGCCTCGCCGGGAAGTAGCGACACCCCCAGGCACGGGGGGGGGGCCCCCCCCCCCCCCCCCCCCCCCCCGGGCCGCACGCAAATTGCCCGCGAAGGCATCATCGACATGGTCGCCGCCTTCAGTTGCCTTGATAAC
>NZ_JAMYOA010000024.1:0-90821 GCF_040319515.1 Mesorhizobium sp. M0909 | reverse complement strand
TATAGAGTGGGATGACATGGTCGCCCTTCCTGACCGAGGTGACGCCCTTGCCGACGTCGACGACGATGCCGGCGCCCTCATGGCCGAGGATCGCCGGAAACAGGCCTTCCGGGTCGGCGCCCGATAGCGTGAACTCGTCGGTGTGGCAGATGCCGGTTGCCTTGATCTCGACCAGCACCTCGCCATCGCGAGGACCCTCGAGGTCGACCTCCATGATCTCCAGCGGCTTTCCGGCGGCAACGGCAACAGCGGCGCGCGTTTTCATCAGGCAATCCTCCCAAGGCAACCCATAGAGTTTCACATTCCGGCATTGCTGCGGATGATCTCGGAGTCGAGGACCGCAACACGCTCATTCACCGCCGTATCTCCGCGAAAGGCATAGGACTAAAGCAGACACGTAAGTCCCACTTGCAGGGCTTTGATAAATCTTGTGGGGTCCGCTAAGCTCATTGTGGGCACCTTGAATTCGCGCTGGTCCGGGAACAATCGGACTTTAGTGCAAGAACAGGCAGTTTTATCGATGATGAGCGCGGTGCCAGGCACTCTCGCGGCCTTTTTGTGCCTTTTTTTCCAGACCGCCGACGTTGCGGACGTGATGGCCCAGGAAGTGACGGAGAAGCAACTGATCGCAACCGACAGGCCGGAAAGAAAGATAACCGAAATCAGAATAGGTTATTTGCGGGCCTACGCGCCGCAACTGGCGCTTTCGCTGCTGGACCTGCCGCCACGCGACGAAGGTGTTGCCGGCGCCAATGTGGCGATCGGCGACAACAATACGACAGGAAAGTTCCTCAGCCAGAAATTCAGCCTCGACATGGCCGAGGTCAAGCCGGACGCCGACGCGGTTCAAGCGTTCAACGATCTGATTGCCAAAGGTGACCGCTATGTTGTCGCGGACCTCTCGGCCAGGCAATTGCTGTCGATCGCAGACATCGCCCGCGACAAGGGCGTTCTGGTCTTCAATGTCGGTGCTACCGACGACAGCCTGCGCGAGGAAGACTGCCGCATAAATATTTTCCATATCGCGCCGACGCGAAGCATGCTTGCCGACGCGCTGGCGCAGTATCTCGTGTTAAAGAAATGGCCGAATTGGGTGCTGCTCTACGGTTCGCATGAGCAGGATCATCTTTATGCGGCCGCGTTGCGCCGCGCGGCGGCCCGCTTCGGCGGTCAGATCGTCGCCGAGAAGGAGTTCAAAGACACCGGCACGGCGCGCCGCACCGACACCGGCGCCACGCAGATACAGCAGCAGATTTCCGTGTTCACGCAGGATCTGCCGGAGCATGACGTGGTGCTTGTCGCCGATGAGAGCGAGGTGTTCGGAACTTATGTGCCCTACCGCACCTGGACACCGCGGCTGGTCGCCGGCACGGCGGGCCTCGTCGCATCGTCCTGGCATCCCGCGAGCGAGCAATGGGGCGGCATCCAGATGCAGAGCCGCTTCCTGAGGACGACCGGCCGGCGAATGCTGTCCAAGGATATGTCTGCCTGGACGGCGGTGCGGGCGGTGGGCGAAGCCAGCACGCGGACCAATGGCGACGATCCGAAGAAGATCAGCGACTACATCCGCTCGGACGATTTCTCGGTCGCCGCCTTCAAAGGACAGAAGCTGACCTTCCGCAAGTGGAACCATCAGCTTCGCCAGCCAATCCTGCTCGGCGACACCAAATCCGTGGTCTCGACATCGCCACAGGAGGGTTATCTTCACCAAATCTCCGAGCTCGATACGCTCGGCGTCGATCAGCCGGAAACGAAATGCGTCCTTAAGTAGAACCAATCGGGAGGAATTTTCGTGCAGAGACGAGCTTGCGCACTCGCCATTCTCGGCTTCATGGCCAATCCGGCGTGGGCTTACACCGTTTATGTCTCCAACGAGAAAGACAATACGATAACGGTCGTCGACACGGCGACGATGCAAGTGGTGAAGACCGTCGAAGTCGGCCAGAGGCCGCGCGGTATCACCATCTCGCATGACGGCAAGTTCATCTATTTGTGCGCCAGCGACGACGATACGATCGAAATCATCGATACCGCGACGCTGCAGATCGTGGGCACGCTGCCATCGGGCCCAGATCCCGAACTGTTCGTGCTTTCACCCGACGGCAAGACGCTCTACGTCGCCAACGAGGACGACAATCTCGTCACCGCGATCAACATCGAGAGCAAGCAGGTCATGACCGAGATTCCCGTTGGGGTGGAGCCTGAAGGCATGGCCGTCAGCCCCGATGGCAAAACCATGGTCAACACCTCCGAAACCACCAGCATGGCGCACTTCATCGACACCGACAGCCATGAGGTGACCGACAACGTCCTGGTCGACACGCGTCCGCGCTTTGCGCAATTCAAGCCCGACGGATCACAGATCTGGGTCAGCGCCGAAATCGGCGGCACCGTCAGCGTCATCGACAGTCTCAAACGCGAGGTGGTGAAGAAGATCCAGTTCGCGATTGCGGGACTGCGGCCCGAAACCATCCAGCCGGTCGGCATCGCGATCAGCGCCGACGGCAAGAAAGCCTATGTCGCGCTCGGCCCGGCGAACCACGTCGCCGTCATCAATACCGAAACCTACGAGGTGGAAAAATACATCCTGGTCGGCCAACGCGTCTGGCATCTCGACTTCACCCCCGATCAGAAGACGCTGATCACCACCAACGGCAATTCCAACGACATCACGTTCATTGACACGGCGACGGACGAGCCGGTTCAATCAGTCACGGTGGGCCAACAGCCTTGGGGCGTGGCCATATCGCCCCACTAGACCGCAGGGATTATCAGGGAGGCCGACATGACAAATCTTTGCGGCGGGGATGTTGCAGTGCACGAGATAACCAGCCACGCCCCCAAGGAGCCAGCGGCATGCAGCATGTGAGGACAAGCGGAGCTGGAGACGAGGTGGCGGCGCTCGATGTTGCCGGCGTCAGCCACTCCTATGGTTCGAAGCGGGCGCTCAATGATGTCTCATTCTCGATCGCGCCGGGAACTTTCACCGTTCTGCTCGGCCTCAACGGCGCCGGCAAGACAACTTTGTTTTCACTGATCAGCCATCTTTACGGCACCCGCCGCGGATCGATCCGCATCTTCGGCCATGACGTCAGCCGCGCTTCGGGCGAAGCGCTCAGGCGTGTCGGCATCGTGTTCCAGGCACGCACGCTCGACCTCGACCTCAGCGTCCACCAGAACCTCTCCTATCACGCCTCATTGCATGGCATCGGCGGACACCATGCCCGGCAGCGCATTGCCGCGCTGCTGGATACAGTCAACATGCAGGGCCGTCAGCACGAAAAGGCACGCAGTCTTTCCGGCGGCCAAATGCGGCGCATCGAGATCGCGCGGGCGCTGCTCCACCGCCCTTCCCTACTGCTGCTCGACGAGGCGACGGTCGGTCTCGACATCCAGTCGCGTGCGGGCATTCTGGCCACCATCCGCAACCTCGTCGAAACCGA
Organism: Mesorhizobium sp. M0909; assembly: GCF_040319515.1. NCBI lineage: Bacteria > Pseudomonadati > Pseudomonadota > Alphaproteobacteria > Hyphomicrobiales > Phyllobacteriaceae > Mesorhizobium > Mesorhizobium sp. M0909. Next base: position 87,378 of record NZ_JAMYOA010000024.1, on the reverse strand, counting down.
GGGCATCGGCGTGCTGTGGGCGACGCATCTGATCGATGAGGTCGACGACGGCGACCATGTCGTCGTGCTGCGGCAGGGCGACCTGGTGGCCAAGGGTAAGGTGGCCGACGTCGTTGCGACGAGCGGTGCCAGTTCGATCCGCGACGCCTTTTCCAAGCTCAACCGCGTCGAAACAAGCGGCATCGCGGAGATGTCGCCATGAGCGCTCCCGCAATGCCCGCAAAAGTCGCCGCCCTCACGCCGGTGAAGTTCGAACAATTTGGGCTCCCCCACTACCTCATTTGCCTAAAAGGGATCGTCGTGCGGGAGTGCCTGCGCTTCCTGCATCAGCGCGAGCGCTTCATATCCTCGCTGGTTCGGCCGCTCGTCTGGCTGTTCATTTTTGCCGCCGGATTCCGGCAGGTGCTCGGCGTATCGATCATCCCGCCCTATAAGACCTACGTGCTCTACGAGGTCTACATCACGCCGGGCCTGTGCGGCATGATTCTGCTGTTTTCGGGCATGCAGTCTTCGCTGTCGATGGTCTATGACCGCGAAATGGGCAACATGCGCACCCTGCTGGTCAGCCCCTTCCCGCGTTGGTTTTTACTGATCTCGAAGATGCTCGCCGGTGTCGCCGTGTCGATCGCGCAGGTTTACGCGTTCCTGATCGTTGCATGGTTCTGGGGCGTCAAGGCGCCGCCGCTTGGCTATCTCACCGTACTGCCTGCGCTGTTCCTGTCAGGCATGATGCTGTGCGCGCTCGGCATGCTTTTGTCCTCGATGATCAAGCAGCTCGAAAACTTCGCTGGCATCATGAACTTCGTCATCTTTCCCGGCTATTTCGCTTCTCCGGCACTCTATCCCTTGTGGCGTATCCAGGAGGCTAGCCCCCTGCTCTACAAGATCTGCCTCGCCAATCCGTTTACTTACGCCGTCGAACTGATCCGCTTCGCCTTCTACGGCCAGGTTGAGTGGCTGTCGCTAGGCGTCGTTGCCAGCTGCACGCTGCTGTTCCTTGCCGCCGCCATCATCGCCTACGACCCTTCGCGCGGCCTGATGACCCGCAAACAGGACACGGGAGGAAATACCTGATGGCACGAATGAGCCTTGTTCGCGGCCTGGCTCTGATTGCCACGCTCGCGCCGGGCATCAACACCAGGGCGGCGAACCCTGATCCGGATTGGCCCTGCATGCAGCGCAAAGTGCCTCAACTCTCGCTCGGCCAGATCTGGAGCGGACCGGACCTTCCTTCAGCGGCGAAGGACTGGTCGAAGGACCCCGCCATCTCCGCCCTGGTCGAGGAGTTGGCAGCTCGCCGGATGCCGATTGCGGACGCTCAAAAGAAAATCAGGGACTTCGCCGCCTCCTTGCCGGAAGAACAGCTTGCACCCAAAATGGCGATGCTGGTGCAAGGCATGTTCGATCACCTGGACGCCGAGCGCTCGCAGGTGATTTCGGGCATTTCCCGCTACGCCCACAAGCAGCTCGAAATGGCCGCCGCGTTGCGCAAGGAAGGGTCCGATGTCGATGCGTTGCGGGCAAAGCCGGATGCAGATCCCGAAGAGATCGATCGGCGAACCGAACAGCTGAAATTCGCCACGCGAATTTTCAATGAACGCGTCCAATCACTGACTTACGTCTGTGAAGTGCCGACGATAATCGAGCAGCGGCTTTATCAATTGTCCAAGGTCGTCTCGGAAACGCTCGGCGCGAAGAAATAGAACCCTATTCGATCGTCGCGGCGGATATCACGAACCCCGGCCGGGCAGCACGCGCCAGCGCTGCACGAAATAACCGGGATGCGTCTCGATCCACTGAGCGACCAGCGGCTGCGCCTGCATGAACGCGGTCCCGGGATTCATCGCCAGGCCGTCCACCATCTGTTCGCGTTGTTCACAGGTCTGCGGCACAGCCGTCAGGCAGACCATCATAACGAGCGTGTAAAGCATTGCCCCTTGTCCCCATCGAATCCCGAACCCATGCCGGGAGGTTTCCGTGTTACCCACCAGTCTGCAGGGGTCGCACATACAGATCGCTTACGGGTGTGAAGGGAGGTGGCCCCCGCTCTTTCGCGCCGCAACATAACATACCGCTAATCTAACGCCAACGACCGCAGGGCGTTCTCCAGAGCAATCGCGTCAGGTTGCGCCGCGCCAATGCGGTGCCGATGTTTCCAGCGTCGATGATTCCGATTGTTCGTCGATTTCATCAAACCGGGAGCCCGAGTTGCTTTCGCAGGCTTTTGTCGAATGCGGATGCGGGGACGAAACGGCGCAGGAAACTGACCTGGCGCGCCATTTTTCCAGCCGCATAGCGCCCCTTCGGAGCGGGATCGGTCGCAGCCGCCAAAACGGTCCTGGCCACCACTTCCGGCGCATCGCCTTTTTCCATCGCTTTCCGCACAGCTGCATTCATGCCGGCGCGCGCAGAGTCGTAGATATCGAGCAACTGATCCGGCCTGGCGAGATTTTCTTCAAACGAGGTGCGGGTATAGGCGGGCTCCACCAACACGACGCGAATTCCGAAAGGACGCAGTTCGTGGTCGAGCGATTCGGAGTAGCCCTCAACGGCATGCTTGGTCGACGAATAAAGCGCGAAATAGGGAGCTGGAATGAACCCCTGCACCGAGCTCAAATTGACGATTCTGCCCTTGCCTTGGCGGCGCATTGTCGGCAACACCGCTTTGGTTACTCGCATAACGCCAAAGACGTTCACGTCAAACAGCGACTTGGCTTGGGCCACCGAGGACTCCTCCGCGCCACCAAGCAGGCCAACACCGGCATTATTGACAAGCAGGTCGATGCGCCCGGTCTCGGCCAGCACGTCCTGGACAAGTTTCGCCACGGACGTGTCATCGGTCACGTCACAGGCCAGCATGGTAACGCCATCGGATCGGTCGACGACCGCGCGACGGCTGGTTCCGAACACGCGAAAGCCCGCGTTCTGCAGGGCCTTGGCCGTTGTGTGCCCGATGCCGCTGGATGTCCCGGTCACCAGGGCGACGCCTAGATTGGTCCTGTTCATGAAGATCACATCTCTCTTCGTGTTTGCATTGCGGGGGAGAAGCGCGAAAGGTCGGAGCGAAAGGCGTCAATCATGAGCGCCTCCGGTGCTCGCGCCGGCCAGATCATCCGTCCAGCGCCGGAACAGCGCGCTGGCATTGACGCCTCCGAAGCCGAAGCCATTGGAGATTGCGTAGTCCATCGCCATCGGCCGGGCCTGGTTTGCGACGAAGTCGATCCCGTCGCCGGCCGGATCGGGAGCGCTCAGATTGAGGCTCGGCGGTGCCATCTGATCCCTGAGCGCCAGGATTGCGAAGATAGCTCCGAGCCCGCCAGCGGCTCCGAGCAGGTGTCCGGTCGCCGATTTCGTAGCACTGACAGCTATCGCGAAATCGCGCCCGAACACCCTCTTGATCGCTTCGATCTCACCCAGGTCGCCCACCGGCGTGGAGGTCGCATGGGCATTGAGATGACGAACCTCGCGGGGCGAAATCCCTGCTTGGGCGATTGCGATCTCCATGGCCCGGCGCGCACCGTCGCCGTCCTCGGGACCGGAGGTTACGTGATGAGCATCCGCCGTCGTGCCGTAGCCGACAAGCTCGGCCAGCGGTCTTGCGCCGCGCGCCAGCGCGTGGCTCAATTCCTCGATGACCAGCATGCCGGCTCCTTCGCCCATGACGAAGCCGTCCCGCGACTTGTCGAACGGTCTGGAGGCTTGAGCCGGCGCCCAATTGAAGCCGGTTGAAAGAGAGCGTGCGGCAGCAAACCCACCGAGACTGACGATATTCATGCATGCTTCCGTTCCACCGCACACGGCGATATCGGCCTCGTTTGCCCGGATGAGACGAGCCGCATCGCCGATCGCCTGGATGCCGGCCGCGCACGCCGTCACCGGTGCACCGAGCGGGCCTTTGAAGCCATGGCGGATCGAGATGTGGCCCGCCGCGAGGTTTACTAGGAAGGACGGCACCGTAAACGGCGAGAGGCGGCGGACGCCGCGCAGGTCCACCGTGCGCACCGCCTCGGTTATGGCACGGAACCCGCCGATGCCGGACGCGATGATAATGGCCGTGCGCAAGCGATCCGCTTCCAAGACGGGCGTCCATCCTGCTTGGGCGAGTGCCTCTTCGGCAGCCGCGAGCCCGAAGATGATGAACCGGTCTACCTTGCGCTGGTCCTTCGCAGCCAGGACGGTATTCGGATCAAAGCCGGCTTCGGGATCTTCTTCCAGGGAGGGAACCACCCCTCCGATCTTCGCCGGGAGGTCTCCCACCACATCGTCCGGAAGCCTGCGGATACCCGAGCGACCGGCCAGGAGGCGCGACCAGGACGCTTCGACATCGGCAGCAAGGGGCGTGACCGCTCCCATGCCTGTGACAACAATCCGTCGCATCTATTTTCCTATCAATTTGGGTGCGCCGCCAGCGCTGCGCACGCCATTCAAGCGCCGGCTGCTTCGCGAACCTGTTCTGTCGCCGCATCCAGAAATGCCTGCGCGAGGTCGGGGTCGTTGACGACGCGCGAAAGGAGCACCGCACCGACCATTGTCGAGAGAATGGCCATGGCCTTGTCGCCGGGCCGCTCGCCGTCGGCCTCGCCAACCCAACTACCAAACATATCAAGATATTCCCTGATCCCGGCTTCGAACGACGCTCTCACGTCCACGCCCTGTCTGGCGGCATCCGAACCGAGCGCCACGATCGGGCAGCCGTCCATCCTTTCTTCGCGATGGTCCATGCTGAGGTAGAACGCGATCACCGCGCCAAGCGGATCCTCGGGTTTTGCCGTAGTCGCGGCCGACCATCGGTGGGTGGCGCTCTCCATCGCCCGTTTGGACGCCTGCGCCGCCAGGTCCTCCTTTGACGCGAACTGCTTGTAAAAAGCGCCTTGGGTCAGCCCGGCACCCTTCATCAGATCCTTAAGGCCAATGCCGTCAAAACCGCGCTCCCGAAAAAGGCGGCTTGCCACATTGATAACGGTTTCACGGTTTTCCGCAGCCTGAATGCGACTTACGCGCATCGGTAATCTCCCTTTTAGCTTGTGTTCGTAATCTATATCTTATATAGAGGGCGAACGCAATCTATCAAGAGAAGATGCGAGATGATCCACAGAATCCCGGCCGCTCCGCTCTTGGCCGCACTGAGATGGGCATGAAAACGAGACCCGCCATCGTGCTGGCGGGCGTCCCGTTCGGTGGTCTTCCCGACAGCGCCACGGATCCGGCCAGCGGACAGAAAACCACTAAGATTCCACCGGATCAGGAGAGGTCAAATGCTATACAGCTATTGTCGAGAAATCGATCCGACAGAGCTTCGACCACGTAAACAATCATCGCTGGGATGAGGCGGTGAAAGCAGTCGCGCCGAATGTCCATCACCGCGTTTCCGGCGCCCACGCGCTTGGTGGTGAGCGCCACGACAAGGAAGCCCTGCGCCGCTGGTTTGAGCGCCTCGGCCGTGTGCTCCCCAATCTCCATCTCACGGTTAACCACATCTGGGTGAAGGGCTGGCCGTGGCATACTACCGTGTTCGCCCAGTGGGACGGCACCGCAACGTTCACCTTGCGGTGGGGCAGAGTCCATGCACTTGAGGAATTTTACGATTCACAAGCAGCGGCCCGGGGTCTTGCCGCCCAAGCGACAGCTGGGCTTCGAAGAAGCTGTCGCCGAACAGATTATAAGTTAGCAGCAGCGCAGTGAGAGGCCCGTCGCGTTGACCGCAGGTGCGCTATCGGCCTCATCGCTTAGCTGGTGGTCGCCCAGTACGGTCGGCTCGGCAAATGCGTATTTCTCCACCAGCGATGCCTCCCGATCCTCGATTATCAGAATCGACCCGGTAGAACGCGATCACCGCGCCAAGCGGGTCCTCGGGTTTGCCCCGGTCGCGGCCGACCCTCGGAGGGTGGCGCTCTAAATTGCCCTTCTGGACGCCTGCGCCGCAAGGTCCTCCTTTGATGCGATGCTTGTAAAAGGCGCCTTGGGTCAGCCCGGCACCCTTCATCAGATCCTTGAGGCCGATGCCGTCAAAGCCACGCTTCCGCAAAAGGCGGCTTGCCACGTTGATTGCGGTTTCGCGGTTTTCCGCGGCCTGTATGCGACTCACACGCATCGTCGATCTCTTTTTTTAGATTGCATTCGTAATCTATCTGCTATATAGATGGCGACTACAATCTAAAAAAGGAGACACGAAATGATCCGCAAGATCCTGAGCGCTTCGCTCCTGACCGCGCTGTTTCTGGCGACCCCAGCGTTTGCCGAGGAAGCTACCGTCGGACACCCAATCGAAGCCGGCAGCCTGCACAACGGACGCCTCGACATGGTGGTCTATTACGTCCCAATCGACGGCGACCTCCTGGAGGTCACCGCCACCTTCGCGCCCAAGGGCGGAGGCGATCCGCTGCGCGTCGTCATGGGCCTCGCCGACCGCGACTCCGTTGCCTTCTCCATGCCGGGCTACCGGGGCTCTCTCTACGCGTTCTCGAGGTCCGGCGAGGAGGTGACAGTCGCGACTGGGACCGACAAGCATCCGCGCGCCGACGCGCTACCGGACTGACTCGCCGCGCAGGTCGCAGCCGGCCGCTGCCGGTGACGCAGGACACAGCATAGAGAATGAACGCAATCTCTTTCGGCATGAGGCGATGGGCATGAAAAAGCGACTTGTCATTGGGCTGGGCAGCATCCTGGCCGCGGGGTTAGGGGTGGCTGCATTCGTCCCGCTGCCCATTCGCACGCAGGCAACCGCAGTGGCGGATCCGAGGCAGGAAGCGCCGATCGTCAGATTGGTGACGGCGGCGCCAGTGGCTGGATCCGAACGCGGTTTCACGGGCACGATTGCCGCGCGGGTGCAGAGCAATCTTGGTTTTCGTGTACCCGGCAAGATCATCGAGCGCCTGGTGAACGTCGGTGAACGGGTCAAGGCGGGCCAACCGCTTCTGCGGATCGACGACACCGATCTGGCTCTCGCGCTCACCGCCAAGCGCAATGGGGTCGCCGCGGCACGCGCTGTGCTGGTTCAGGCGAGCGCGGACGAAAAGCGCTATGCCGTTCTGGTCAAGAAGGAATTGGCAGCAACTCCGCAGCGCTACGAGCAGGCGAAGGCGGCGTTGGATACCGCGACCGCACAACTCGCCGCCGCCGAAGCGGAAGCGAAAGTCGCGGAAAACGAAGCGGCCTATTCCCTCCTGGTGGCGGACGCGGATGGAACTGTGGTCGAAACCATCGGCGAGCCGGGACAGGTCGTCTCCGCCGGTCAGACAGTGGTTCGGATCGCCCAGGCCGGCCCTCGTGAGGCGGTGGTCGCGCTTCCCGAAACGATCCGGCCGGCGATCGGCTCTGTGGCCGAGGCCGCCGTTTATGCAGCCGATGGGCGCCATAGGGCGCATCTGCGGCAGTTGTCGGATGCCGCCGATCCCCAGACCCGTACCTATGAGGCCCGCTATGTGCTCGACGGGGAGGCCGCGGCAGCACCGCTTGGCGCGACCGTGACTATCCGGATCACAAGCCAGGCGAGCCAGCCGGAGGTCCAGGTGCCGCTCGGAGCCGTGCTCGATGATGGCGGCAAGACAGGCGTTTGGGCCCTGGATCGCGCCACCTCGACCGTACACTTCCGACCTGTCGGCCTTGTTCGTGTGACAAGCGAAAGCGCCGTGGTCTCCGGGCTGAACATGGGAGATCCGGTCGTTTCGCTCGGCGCTCATCTTCTGCAGGAGGGCGCTCGCGTCAGGTCTGCTTCCGAAAGCGGGAGCAACTGACGATGGACCTCAATGTTTCAGCGATCGCCGTTCGCGAACGGGCCGTCACCCTTTTCTTCATCCTCCTGCTCGTGGCGGCCGGCGCCTACGCGTTCCTTATACTCGGGCGGGCGGAGGATCCCAACTTCACCATTAAGACCCTGACGGTCACGACGGCATGGCCGGGCGCGACGGCCCGCGAGATGCAGGACCTTGTCGCCGAGCCGTTGGAGAAGCGGCTTCAGGAGCTCACCTGGTACGATCGGGTCGAGACCACCACGCGGCCGGGCTACGCCTATATGACGGTCACGCTGAAGGACAGCACGCCGCCATCCGTCGTGCAGGAAGAGTTTTACCAGGCCCGCAAGAAGCTGGGGGATGAAGCCCGCAACCTGCCGCCGGGCGTCTACGGCCCCTTCGTCAACGACGAATATTCGGATGTGAGCTTCGCCCTTTATGCGCTGAAGGCCAGAGGCATGCCGATGCGTGAGCTGGCCAGGCAGGCCGAGGCGATTCGACAGGACCTCCTGCACGTGCCCGGCGTCAAGAAGATCAACATCCTCGGTGAGCGCCCCGAACAGATATTCGTCGAGTTCTCCTATGCCAAGCTGGCAACGCTGGGCGTGTCGGCACAGGATATCATCGTCGCATTGCAGCGGCAGAACACCGTCACACCGGCGGGCTCGATCGATACTCAGGGGCCGCAGGTCTTCATCAGGCTCAACGGCGCTTATGACAGTGTCCAGGCTATCGCCGACACGCCGATCGTTGCCGGGGGGCGGACGCTGAAGCTTTCCGACGTTGCCGAGGTCCGCCGCGGCTACGAGGACCCTCCCACCTATCTCATCCGACGCCAGGGCGAGCCCACCATCATGCTCGCGGCCGTTATGCAGGAGGGTTGGGACGGTCGCGCGCTCGGCAAGGCGCTGGAGGACCGAACGGCGGCCATCGCACGAACATTGCCGCTTGGGATAACGCTCGACAAGGTGTCCGACCAGGCCGTCAACATCACCTCGGCGGTCGACGAGTTCATGTTGAAGTTCGCGATGGCGCTCGGTGTCGTGCTGCTGATCAGCCTGCTCAGCATGGGCTGGCGCGTCGGCATCGTCGTGGCGGCCGCCGTCCCGCTGACGCTTGCCGCCGTGTTCCTCATCATGCTGGAGACCGGCCGGTTCTTCGATCGCATCACGCTCGGCGCCCTCATCCTGGCGCTCGGTCTTCTCGTGGACGACGCTATCATCGCCATCGAGGTGATGGTGGTGAAGATGGAAGAGGGCATGGATCGCATCAAGGCGGCGGCCTATGCCTGGAGCCATACCGCGGCGCCGATGCTGTCGGGAACGCTCGTGACGATCGCTGGGTTCCTGCCCGTGGGCTTCGCACGCTCGACGGCCGGCGAGTACGCCGGCAATATCTTCTGGGTCGTAGGGTTCGCTCTCATCGTCTCCTGGATCGTCGCCGTGGTCTTCACGCCCTACCTTGGCGTCAAGATGCTGCCCGCGATCAAACCGGTCGAAGGCGGCGTTCACGCCATATACGACACACCGAACTATCGGCGCCTTCGCCGGCTCATCATCTTTGCCGTGCGCCACAAGTTCGTAACCTGCGGTGTCGTCGGCATCGTCTTCGCACTTTCGGTTGTCGGCATGGGCAGCCTGAAACAGCAGTTCTTCCCGACATCCGATCGCCCTGAAGTGCTGGTCGAGGTTCGTCTGCCGGAAGGCACCAGCATCGAGACGACGACCGCCACAGTGGAGAAGCTGGAGCACTGGCTGGACGGCCAGCCCGAAGCCAAGATCGTGACGAGCTACGTCGGTCAGGGCGCTCCGCGCTTCTTCTTCGCGATGGCACCGGAACTGCCTGATCCTGCCTTTGCCAAGATCGTCGTGCTGACACCGGACGCGGAGGCGCGCGAGGCGCTGAAGCACCGGCTCCGGGAGGCGGTATCGCAGGGGCTCGCGCCGGAAGCCAATGTCCGCGTCACGCAGCTTGTGTTCGGACCCTATACGCCGTTCCCTGTCGAGTTCCGGGTCACGGGGCCTGATCCCGCGCAACTCTATAGCATTTCCGAGAAGGCCCTCGATATCATGCGGGCCGTCCCGGACGTGCGGCAGGCCAACCGCGACTGGGGCAACCGCACGCCCGTACTGCGCTTCATCCCTGACCAGGATCGACTGAACCTCATCGGCCTCTCGCCGGCGGAAGTAGGCCAGCAGCTCCAGTTCCTCCTCACCGGCATCCCTGTCACGCAGGTCCGCGAGGACATTCGCAATGTCCCCATCGTGGCGCGCAGCGCTGGGGCTGAGCGGCTGGATCCGGCGCGTCTGGCGGATTTCTCGCTGATGAGCCGGGACGGCCGCCAGATTCCGCTCGACCAGATAGGCCATTCGGAGATCCGTCTTGAGGAGCCGATCCTGAAGCGTCGCGACCGGACGCCCGTCGTCACGATCCGCTCCGACATAAACGAAGCGACTCAGCCTCCGGAGGTCTCAAAGCAGATCATGAAAGCCCTCCAGCCGCTGATCGCGTCCCTTCCGGCCGGCTATAGCATCGAAATGGGGGGATCGATCGAGGAGGCTGAGAAGGCCAACACCGCTTTGGGCAAGATCTTCCCGGCCATGATCGCCGCCATGCTGATCGTCATCATGCTGCAGGTACGATCCTTCTCGACGATGGCCATGGTCGTGCTGACGGCACCGCTTGGGCTCGTCGGCGTCGTGCCGATGTTGCTCACCTTCAACCAGCCCTTCGGGTTCAACGCCATTCTGGGTCTGATAGGGCTGGCCGGCATCCTGATGCGCAACACCCTGATCCTGACCGAACAAATCAAGGAGAACCGTGCTGCCGGCCTCGACGACTATCACGCCGTGATTGAGGCCACCGTGCAACGCACGAGGCCGGTGATCCTGACGGCGCTTGCCGCCGTGCTAGCTTTCATCCCCCTTACGCACTCCGTGTTCTGGGGATCGATGGCCTATACGCTGATCGGCGGCACGGCGGCCGGCACGGTGCTGATCCTGCTCTTCCTCCCTGCGCTCTACGCCGCGTGGTTTCGGATCAAGCCGACTGCTGACGAGGCCCATGAGGACGCGGCGGAGGAACCGGAATTGCGAATAGCAACGGCTGCCGAATAAGACTCTGTTGTCGGAGGAGACGATTCTCTTCTCGCCCGCCGGTTTTGCCTGAACATATGCAGGCCAGCCGGACGATCTTGCCGCTTACAGATGATCGCCCAGGGCGAGCGCGGCAGATCCGTTTCATCAGTCCTGGAGACATCCATGAATCGTCCGCTCCGAATGCGAACTGATCCCGACGAGGTGCGCGCGCGCATCCTGGAGGTGGCGGAGGGGCACTTTCGCCGCATCGGCTACAACAAAACGTCGGTGGCCGACATCGCCTCCGAACTCAGCATGAGCACGGCAAACATCTACCGCTTCTTCCCCTCAAGGGACGCAATCAAAGAATCCATCTGCGGGAAAGCTTTGAACGAGGTAGCTGACATCGCCCTCGCAATCGCGCGCACGAACGCGTCGGCCGGGGAGAAATTGGGTCAGCTACTGACCGCCGTTCACCATCACAAGAAGATGACGCTGGTCAAGGAAAGGCGCATGCACGACCTGATTGTCGCCGCCATGCAGGAGAACTGGGCGACCATCAAGGCGCATATCGAGCACGTGGTAACTACCTTAGGGGTCATTATCCGCGAGGGCATCGAATCGGGCGAATTCAATGTCGACGATTCCGCTACGGCGGCGCGTGCCGTCCACACCGCGTTCACGCCGTTCCTCCATCCGATCCTGATCGAGCACTGCGTCCAATACGGCGAAGACACCGAAGCGGGCCTGCGCGAGCAGATCCGATTCATCCTGAAAGCTCTCGGCAAGTCGGATTGACCAGCCTGCCGTATGCAGGATCAAGCCGCCGCTGATGACATCCACGAGGACTCGACGGAGGAACTTGACACACGAACAGCAACGGTTGCCGAACCATGTGCCGGAAGAGGTGCAAAGCCGTCCCTCGTCCGAGACAGCTCTCCAAAGGCAGCCATTTCGGGCGATGCCCCCTGACCAGCCGAATGCGGACCTTGCAGCCCGCCCTCCGACGGTCGGCTTAGGGGTCGACTCCGGCCGCTCGGCCTTGATCGCTTTAGCGACCGCTCATGGCACAGCTAAGCCATACGGACAAGCGGTTGCGTCGCTCCATTCGGACTTCCATCCTAAATGATTCGAGCCTTAGGGGTTAGTCGAGTCGAAGCTGCCGCTCAGCGCCACCGCCGTTCTCTGTATTTGCACGCCACGTCCCTACTACGACCGAAACTTGTTGAACTAGGCTAACTCGCGCGACCTCTACTGTTCAGTTCCTCGTGCGGATAGAGCTTGCCGAACAGGGGCAGGTACATCGCGCCCTTGCGCATCAGAAAATCGTGGAAGGTCGCCATCGCCGGCGAGATCGCGTGATCGCTGCGCATTACCGAAAACCATTGCCGGCGGATCGGCATGCCGACAACGTCGAGGATGACCAGCCGGCCGGCTTCGGTTTCGGCAGCGATGGTGTGGGCAGAGATGAACGCGATGCCGAGCCCGGCCATCACCGCCTGCTTGATGGTCTCGTTCGAGTCCATCTCGACGCCGAGATCGTCGATGCGGCCGGGCACGTCGCTCAGGAATATTTCCAGTGAGATGCGCGTTCCGGAGCCGGACTCGCGAATGAGGAAATGCTCCTCGGCAATCCGCTCCTTGGAAATGCCGCGTGCCGACGCCAGCGGGTGGTCGGGCGGTGCGATGATGACCAGCGGGTGATCGCCGAAGACCGAAGCACGCACAGGGATTTCCTTGGCCGGGCGTCCCATCAGCGCGATATCGATGTCGTGGTTCTTCAGATTATCGATCGTCTCGGCGCGGTTGCCGATGGCAAGGCGCATGTCGATATCGGGATGTTCCTTCATGAAGGCGGCCATCAGCCGCGGCGCGAAATATTTGGCCGTGGAAACGACGCCGAGCCGCAAGCTGCCGGCGCGCACGCCCTTGATCGCATCCATCTTGTCTTCGAGCAGACGAAGCCGCTCCTCGATGGCCTGTGCCGTTTCGACGAAGGCCAGACCTGCGGCAGTGGGACGCATGCCGTCCGACGTCCGGTCGAACAAGGCCAGTTGGAACTCCTCCTCCACTTGCCGCAACTGGATCGTCACCGCTGGAGGAGACAGGCCTAACACCTTGGCCGCGCTGACGATTCTTCCGTGGCTGATGATTGCCTGAACGGTCTTGAACTGCTTAAGCGTGAGGTTTCTCATATGGCATAATAAAATTTTTTTAGTTCCTGAGTAAAGTTATTGAATTTTACTTATCCGGCATCGTTTGTTCTCCTTTACCAATCCGGCCGACCCCAGGAGAGGCGGCTGGATCGGGAGGTTACGATGCCAGCGGCAACGCTCGACGCTTTTCTGAACTCCTATCTTGGCGAGCCGAACGAACTGCGCTCCGCGGTCGTAGCGACCGTCCGTCAGCTGACGCAGGCGGCCACCACGATCCGCAACACCATCAATCAAGGGGTGCTCGGCACGGCCTTTGCCGGAACCCGCGGCGCCAATGCTGACGGCGACATCCAGAAGGATCTCGATGTCTTTGCCGATGACATCTTCCTCGACGCTATGCGCCACGCTCCGGTCGCGCTCTACGCTTCCGAGGAACTGGAGCAGCCGGTGCTGCTCGACAAGCAAGCGGCTCTTGCCATCGCCATCGACCCGCTCGACGGCTCATCCAACATCGACACCAACGTGTCGATCGGAACGGTCTTCTCGCTCCTCCCTGCAATTGGTGCGCCGGATATGAATCCGGCCGCCTCGTTTTTGCAGGCAGGCGTGAACCAGCTGGGCGCCGGTTTCTTCATCTACGGGCCGCAGTTGGCGCTGGTTCTGTCGCTCGGCAGCGGCACCCATGTCTTCGTTCTCTCGACCCGGCTCGGCACCTTCGTCCAGGCCTACGAGAGCCGGATCATCCCACAGCGAACCCAGGAGTTCGCCATCAACGCCGCCAACTACCGGCATTGGGACGAGGCGGTGCGGCTCTACATCGACGACTGCCTTGAAGGCACCGAAGGCCCACGCGAGAAGGACTTCAACATGCGCTGGATCGCCTCCCTGGTCGCCGACTGCTACCGCATATTGATGCGCGGCGGCGTATTCCTGTATCCAGGCGACAAGCGCAAGGCTTACCGCCAGGGACGACTGCGCCTCGTCTATGAGGCAAACCCGATCGCCTATCTCGTCGAACAGGCGGGCGGTGCCGCCACCGATACGATCACCCGCATCCTCGAAATCGAACCCGAGAGCCTGCACCAGCGCGTGCCCATGGTTTTCGGATCGGCGCGGGAAGTCGCGCGCATCACCCGCTACCACACCGAGCCGAGCGCTATCGGCGAGCGCGCGCCGCTGTTCAGCCGCCGCGGCCTTTTCAGGGCCTGAACACCATGTCGGCAAAGCACCCCATCATTACCATCACCGGGTCGTCGGGCGCAGGCACCACCTCTGTCAAGCGCATCTTCGAACTGATCTTCCGGCGCGAGAACATCGGGGCCGCCTTCATCGAAGGCGATGCTTTCCATCGCTACGACCGCGCCACGATGAAGGCGAAGGTGGCCGAGGAGGAAAAGGCGGGCAATCCGAACTTCACCCACTTCCATGCCGAGGCCAATGAATTGGCAATCCTCGAAGAGGTATTCGAGGAATATGGCCGCCGGGGAACCGGAAAGACCCGCACCTACATCCATGACGAGGATGAGGAGAAGCAGTACGGCACGCCGCCGGGACATTTCACCGAATGGCGCGAATTTCCTCCGAGCGACCTGCTCTTCTACGAGGGCCTGCACGGCTGCGTCGTCACCGACAAGATCAACCTGGCCAGGCACGCTGACCTTAGGATCGGCGTGGTGCCAGTCATAAATCTGGAATGGATCCAGAAGATCCACCGCGACCGCGCAACGCGCGGCTATTCCACAGAGGCGGTGATGGACGTGATCCTGCGCCGCATGCCGGACTACGTCCGCTACATCGTCCCGCAGTTTTCGCAGACCGCCATCAACTTCCAGCGCGTGCCGATCGTCGACACGTCCAATCCATTCATCGCGCGCTGGATTCCGACACCCGACGAATCGATGCTGGTCATCCGCTTCGCCAATCCCCGCGGCATCGATTTCCCCTACCTGCTTTCGATGATCCACGACTCGTTCATGTCGCGGCCGAATTCCATAGTGGTGCCCGGCAACAAGCTCGACCTTGCCATGCAGCTGATCCTGACGCCGCTCATCCTGCAATTGATCGAACGCAAGAACCGTGTGTCGTGAGGAGGACGCCATGAACAGCCAGGCAGCAGCACTGAAGCCCGTCGCCGCCGTCTCGGAACGCGACATGGCGAACGCCATTCGCGCTCTAGCGATGGACAGCGTCCAAAAGGCCAATTCCGGTCATCCGGGCATGCCGATGGGCATGGCCGATGTCGCAACGGTGCTGTTCAGCCGCTTCATCAATATCGATCCGTCGGCCCCCAACTGGCCCGATCGCGACCGCTTCGTGCTGTCGGCCGGGCACGGCTCGATGCTGCAATATGCGCTGCATTACCTGCTCGGCTACGAGGACATGCCGATCGAGGAGTTGCAGCGGTTTCGCCAGCTGGGCAGCCGCACCGCCGGACATCCGGAATATGGCCATGCGCTTGGCATCGAGACGACGACCGGTCCGCTTGGACAAGGCATTTCGACCGCCGTCGGCATGGCGCTGGCGGAGCGCATGCTTGCTGCCCGCCACGGCGCCGATCTCGTGGACCATTTCACCTACGTGATCGCCGGCGACGGCTGCCTGCAGGAAGGCATCAGCCACGAGGCGATCGATCTTGCCGGTCACCTGAAGCTTTCCCGGCTGATCGTCTTCTGGGACGACAATGCGATCTCGATCGACGGACCGACTTCGCTGTCGACATCGATGGACCAGCCGGCACGGTTCAAAGCCGCTGGATGGCATGTCCAGTCGGTGAACGGCCACGACACCGAAACCGTCGCAGCGGCAGTCGAAGCGGCGCAGCAATCGGACCAGCCGTCTCTGATCGCCTGCCGCACGGTGATCGCCAAGGGAGCGCCCAACCTGGGCGGTTCGGAAAAGACACATGGCGCACCGCTTGGTGATGCGGAGATCGCCGCGACGCGCGAGAACATCGGCTGGGCCTACGCGCCGTTCGAGGTGCCGGACGACATCCTTTTCGCCTGGCGCGAGATCGCCAGCCGCGGTCAAGCGGCACGGCGCGCCTGGGAGCAGCGGCTTGCCGCCTCGCCGCAGCGTGAGGCCTTCGAGAGCGCGGTCGCTGGCGCCCTGCCCGAGGCGGTCTTCGAAGCGCTCGGCGCTTTCCGCAAGGAGCATATCGGGAAGGCGACCAAGGTTGCAACGCGAAAAGCCTCCGAAATGGCGCTCGGCGCAATCAACGCCGCAACCGACCTGACCGTCGGCGGCTCCGCCGATCTGACTCATTCGAACCTGACGATCACCAAGGGGATGGATCGCATAGCGCCTAATGACTATGCCGGCCGCTACATTCACTACGGCATCCGTGAGCACGGCATGGCCGCGGCCATGAACGGCATCGCGCTGCATGGCGGCTTCGTGCCTTATGGCGGCACGTTCCTGTGCTTTGCCGACTATGCGCGCGGCGCGATGCGGCTCTCGGCGCTCATGGGCCAGCGCGTCATCTATGTGATGACGCACGATTCCATTGGTCTCGGCGAGGACGGCCCGACCCACCAGCCGGTCGAGCACCTGGCGATGCTGCGGGCGACGCCAAACCTCAACGTCTTCCGTCCGGCCGACATCATCGAAACGGCGGAATGCTGGGAACTGGCACTGAGAAGCGAGAACCGGCCAAGCGTGCTGGTGCTCTCGCGCCAGAACCTGCCGATGCTGCGCCAGGGGCACGGCGACGAGAACCGGTCGAGCCGTGGCGGCTACATCCTGCGCGAGCCAGCCCGGCACCGCGCCGTGACGCTGATCGCCACCGGCTCGGAGGTCGAGATTGCTATTGCCGCCGCCGAACGGCTGGAGACCGAGCACGGCATCGCCGCCGCGGTCGTCTCGATGCCGTGCTGGGAGCTCTTTGAGGAACAGGACGCGGACTACCGCAAGGCCGTCCTCGGCTCGGCGCCGCGCATCGCCATCGAAGCCGCAGCACGGCTCGGCTGGGACCGCTGGATCGGCGACACCGGCGCTTTCGTCGGCATGGCTGGTTTCGGCGCCAGCGCCCCTGCCCCGGATCTCTACCGGCATTTCGACATCACGCCCGAAGCCGTCGCGGCAGCGGCCCTGAAGCTCATCATCTAGGAGGACGACCCATGGCCCGCATCACCCTTCGCCAGCTTCTCGACCATGCCGCCGAGCACGGCTACGGGGTGCCGGCATTCAATATCAACAACATGGAACAGGGCCTCGCCATCATGGAGGCGGCCAGGGCCTGCGACGCGCCGGTCATCATCCAGGCCTCGCGCGGCGCCCGCTCCTATGCCAATGACATCATGCTGGCCAAGATGATGGAGGCTTTGACCGAAATCCATCCGGCCATTCCGCTCTGCATCCATCAGGATCACGGCAACAACGAAGCCACCTGCCTGTCGGCGATCCGCCACGGCTTCACCTCGGTGATGATGGACGGGTCATTGATGGCGGACGCCAAGACGCCGGCGAGCTACGACTACAACGTCGCCATCACCGAACGTGTCGCACGCATGGCGCATTGGGTCGGCGCTTCAGTCGAAGGCGAGCTCGGCGTGCTCGGCTCGCTGGAAACCGGCCAGGGCGAGGCCGAGGACGGGCACGGCGCCGAAGGTGCGCTTTCCCATGACCAGCTTTTGACCGATCCCGATCAGGCGGTCGACTTCGTGACCGCCACCCGGGTCGACGCGCTGGCGATCGCCTGCGGTACCTCGCACGGTGCCTATAAATTCAGCCGCAAGCCTGACGGCGGCATCCTGGCCATGCAGGTGATCGAGGCGATCCACGAAAAGCTGCCCAACACGCATCTGGTCATGCATGGGTCTTCCTCCGTGCCGCAGGAACTGCAGGACATCATCAACAACTATGGCGGCGAGATGCCCCAGACTTTTGGCGTCCCGGTCGAGGAAATCGAGCGCGGCATCCGCTACGGCGTGCGCAAGGTCAACATCGACACTGATTGCCGAATGGCCATGGCCGGGCAGTTCCGCCGCGTCGCGACGCAGGACCCGCGCGAATTCGATCCGCGAAAATTCCTGAAACCCGCCATGGACGCCCTGCGCGACCTTTGCCGCGATCGCTTCGAACGCTTCGGCACCGCAGGCCACGCGTCGAAGATCAGGGTGATCGCCATGGATGAGATGGCGAAACGTTACATCGCGGGAAAGCTCGACCCGCATATCGCAACTGCGAAAGCCGCCTGAGCGGCAACAGGAGACCTGTCATGAACAAGATCGACATGCCGTCAGCAGGCACGCTCAAGGAAGGCAGCGAACGCTACAAGTCGGGCGTCATTCCTTACAAGAAGATGGGCTACTGGGAGCCGGACTACCGGCCCAAGGAGACCGACCTGATCGCCATGTTTCGGATCACGCCGCAGCCCGGCGTCGACCACGAAGAGGCGGCCGCGGCCATCGCCGGTGAATCCTCTACCGCGACATGGACGGTGGTGTGGACCGACAGGCTCACCGCCTGCGAGCTTTATCGCGCCAAGGCGTTCAAATCCGAGCCGGTGCCGAACACAGGTCCCGGCACCAGGATCGAGCAGCAGTACTTCGCCTATATCGCCTACGACCTCGACCTGTTCGAGCCAGGCTCAATCGCCAACCTGACTGCATCGATCATCGGCAACGTGTTCGGCTTCAAGGCAGTCAAGGCCTTGCGGCTCGAGGACATGCGCATTCCGGTGGCTTACCTCAAGACCTTCCAGGGCCCGGCGACCGGCATCGTGGTGGAACGCGAGCGGCTCGACAAGTTCGGCCGACCGCTGCTCGGCGCGACGACCAAGCCGAAGCTTGGCCTGTCAGGCCGCAACTACGGCCGCGTCGTCTACGAGGCGCTGAAGGGTGGCCTCGACTTCGTCAAGGACGACGAGAACATCAACTCGCAGCCCTTCATGCATTGGCGCGACCGTTTCCTCTACTGCATGGAGGCTGTGAACAAGGCGTCGGCCGCCACCGGCGAAGTCAAGGGCCATTATCTCAACGTCACCGCCGGCACGATGGAGGAGATGTACGAGCGCGCCGAATTCGCAAAACAGCTTGGCTCCTGCATCGTCATGATCGACCTCGTCATTGGCTATACGGCGATCCAGTCGATGGCCAAGTGGGCACGCCGCAACGACATGATCCTGCACCTGCACCGGGCCGGCAACTCGACCTATTCGCGCCAGAAGAACCACGGCATGAATTTTCGTGTCATCTGCAAATGGATGCGCATGGCCGGCGTCGATCACATCCATGCCGGCACCGTGGTCGGCAAGCTGGAAGGCGACCCGCTGATGATCAAGGGGTTTTACGACACGCTGCGCGAGGAGCGCACGCCGCAGAACCTCGAAACCGGGCTGTTCTTCGATCAGGACTGGGCCTCGCTCAACAAGGTGATGCCCGTCGCCTCGGGCGGCATCCATGCCGGCCAGATGCACCAGTTGATCCATTATCTCGGCGAGGACGTCATCCTGCAGTTCGGCGGCGGCACGATCGGCCATCCGGACGGCATCCAGGCCGGGGCGACGGCCAATCGCGTCGCGCTGGAGTCGATGATCCTCGCCCGCAACGAGGGCCGCGACTATCTGCGCGAAGGGACCAAGATCCTCGAACAGGCGGCCAGATGGTGCACGCCGCTCAAGGCGGCCCTGGAGACGTGGAAGGACGTCACCTTCAACTACGAATCGACCGACACGGCCGATTTTGTGCCGACCGCAACGCCGAGCTTCTAGACGAAAGGAACCGTCGCCATGATGACCAATCCGGGAAACAAGGTCACGCAGGGACAGTTTTCGTTCCTGCCCGACCTGACGGACGAGCAGATTTCGGCGCAGATCAAATATGCGCTGAAAAACCACTGGGCGGTCAGCGTCGAATACACGGACGATCCGCATCCGCGAAACACCTATTGGGAAATGTACGGCAACCCGATGTTCGACCTGAGGGACCCGGCGGGCATCCTGCTTGAAGTCAACAATTGCCGGAAAGCCATGCCCAACATGTATGTCCGGGTCACCGCCTTCGATTCGACCAAGGGCTGGGAAGCGCCGCGCATGTCATTCATCGTTAACCGGCCACCTAACGAACCCGGCTTCCGGCTGCTGCGCCAGGAGCGTGACGGCCGCAGCCAGGGCTATTCGATCGTGCCTTATGCGACCGACAGGCCCGAAGGCGAGCGGAGCTAGCCGAAGCCATGCTGGACACGATAGCAAAGGGCGCTGCCGCGCAGGGCGAATCGGTTGATCTGCAGGCCGAGTTCGAAGCGTCCAACATCGACGAGGTGATGGATAAGCTCGACCGCGAACTCGTTGGCCTGAAGCCCATCAAGACCCGCATCCGCGAGATCGCCGCGCTCCTCCTGGTCGACCGGCTTCGCCGCAAGTTCGGGCTGACCTCGGGCGCGCCGACGCTGCACATGAACTTTACGGGCAATCCCGGCACCGGAAAGACCACCGTGGCGCTGAGGATGGCCGAAATCCTGCATCGTCTCGGCTATGCCCGCGAAGGGCATATGGTCGCGGTGACGCGCGACGATCTCGTCGGCCAATATGTGGGCCACACCGCGCCCAAAACCCGCGAAGTGATCAAGCGGGCCATGGGCGGGGTGCTTTTCATCGACGAGGCCTACTATCTCTACAAGCCCGAGAACGAACGCGACTACGGTCAGGAATCGATCGAAATCCTGCTGCAGTGCATGGAAAACAACCGTGACGATCTGGTTGTGATTCTCGCCGGCTACAAGGACAAGATGGACTTCTTCTTCAACAGCAATCCCGGCATGCGTTCGCGCATCGCCCATCACCTCGATTTTCCCGACTACGGCGTCAGCGAACTCAAATCGATCGCCGAGATCATGCTGGCGGAACAGAATTACCGTCTCAGCGAAGCGGCGGCCAAGGCGCTCGAAGAGTATCTCCCGATCCGCATGCGGCTGCCGCATTTCTCCAACGCCCGATCGGTCCGCAATGGGCTCGACCGGGCGCGGCTTCGCCAGGCCAACCGGCTTTTCGCATCGCGCGACCGGGCGTTGACGAAAACCGATCTTATCACCATCGAGGAATCCGATATTCGTGGCAGCCGCGTATTCGCGGAAGGTAAGCTCGAAGGTGAACCGGAGACGAAGGCGCGCTGACAAGATGACGCCGGTTGCTGTGCAGCGACTGGAAACGGACGACAGAATGGGAGCCGACGACCATGGGTACCAAGACAATCATCGCGCCCTCGGTGCTTTCCGCGGACTTCTCGCGGCTCGGCGACGAGGTCGATGCAGTCGTCCGGGCGGGTGCCGACTGGATCCATCTCGACGTGATGGACGGCCATTTCGTGCCCAACATCACCTTCGGTCCGGCGGTGGTCAAGGCGATCCGTGATCGGACGGACAAGGTCTTCGATTGCCATCTGATGATCGCGCCGGCCGACGCCTATCTCGCCGCCTTCGCCGATGCCGGCTGCGACGTCATCACGGTGCACGCCGAGGCCGGGCCGCATCTCGACCGTTCGCTGCAGGCAATCAGGAATCTCGGCAAGAAGGCCGGCGTGTCGCTGAACCCGTCAACGCCGGAAAGCGTGATCGAATATGTGCTTGACCGGCTCGATCTTGTGCTTCTGATGACGGTCAATCCGGGCTTCGGCGGCCAGGCATTCATTTCGGCTGTCGTCGACAAGGTCAGGCGGGTCAAGGCGCTGGTTGGCCAACGTCCGATCGACATCGAGATCGACGGCGGCGTCACGCCCGAGACCGCTCCGCTGGTCACCGCGGCCGGCGCCAATGTGCTGGTCGCCGGCTCGGCCATTTTCAAGGGTGGCACCGAGGCTGCCTATCGTGCCAATATCGGCGCCATCAGGCAGGCGGCCGACGGGGCGCTCCAGAAAGCCGCGTAAAACCATCTCATCGGAGGGCAACATGGGGGCAATCCCACCTGTCTGTGATTTCGGCTGGCAAGCCGTCGATTTCGTTTTGCCCGGCATCGACGGCAAATCGCATTCCATCTTCAGCCACGCCGGCCCGAACGGCTTGGTGGTGGCTTTCATCTGCAACCACTGCCCCTATGTGAAGGCGGCGATTCCGCGCATGGTGCGCGATGCCAACGACCTCAAGGCAGAAGGCGTCGGCTTTGTCGCCATCAACTCAAACGATGCCGACGCCTACCCCGATGATTCCTTCGACAACATGAAACTTTTCGCCAGGACGAACGGCTTCACTTTCCCCTACCTCCACGACGAGCACCAGAGGGTGGCGCGTGCCTACGGAGCCGTTTGCACTCCGGATTTCGTCGGGCTCAACAATGAGTTGACGCTGCAATATCGCGGCCGGCTTGACGCGTCGCGACGCGACGTTGGACCGCCTGGGCTCAGGCGCGATCTGTTCGAGGCGATGAAGCAGGTTGCCCGAACCGGCGACGGACCGCTGGACCAGATCGCTTCGATCGGCTGTTCGATCAAGTGGAAGGATGCTGCATGAACGTCGGCGCAGGCAGGCCGTTTCGATCGCCCAAGGCGGTCCTGTTCGATCTCGACGGTACGCTGGTCGATTCGGCGCCTGATATAACGGCGGCCGTCAACGAATTGCTGGCCGGCCGCGATCTGCCGCCGCTGCGCCTGGATCAGGTCAAGGCCATGATCGGCGGCGGCATCAGGAAACTGGTCGAGCGAGCTTTCGCGGCTTCCGGTACGCCGCTCCTCGGCAGCGCGCTCGATGAAGCCAACCGCGTCATGGCGCCGATCTATCGCAGGCATCTGACCGGCCGCACGAGGCTAATGCCTGGCGTAAGGGAGGTTCTCACGCACTTGCATTTGAGCGGAATAGCCATGGGCGTGGTGACCAACAAGCCGCAGTTGGCGGCACGCGAAATCCTGCTGCATTTTGGGCTGACGGACTATCTCGGCGCGATCGTCGGCGGAGACGCGGTGACATACTTGAAGCCGGCGCCAGATACGCTGTTGCTTGCGCTCGACCAGCTTCAGGTCGAACCTCGTGATACGCTGATGGTCGGAGACAGCAGCGCCGACATGGCCGCCGCCCGCGCGGCGGGCATGGCAGTCATTCTGCTGCGTGGCGGATACAGCCAAATTCCCGTTGAAGAGCTTGGCGCCGACCTCGTTTGCGACAGCCTGTTCGATCTACCGTCCGCGATGCAGACGCTGCAAGACGCTGCGTGACCCCAAGCGCAAAGCCCAGGCCAACGCCGGCCGGGCGCACTCCAAATGGCCGGCGGGACCGCGTTATTTGGAGAATTGCTTCAGGTAGGCGATGACATTGGCGATGTCCTCGTCTTTCTTGAGGCCGGCGAACGCCATCTTCGTGCCTTTGACCATCGCCTTGGGATCGCGAAGGTAGGTCGTCAGCGTGGCTTCGTCCCATTTGACGCCCGACTTGCCGGCCTCGGTCATGGCCTTGGAATAGCTGAACCCCGGATGCGTGCCGGCCGTTCGGCCGATGACGCCGTTCAACGACGGACCGACCTTGTTCTGGTCCTTGTCTGCGACGTGGCAGACCTTGCATTTGGCAAACACCTTCTCACCCGCCGCGGCATCCTGTGCCTGAGACTGGGTAGTGACAAAGGTGGCAACGGACACGGCGGTAAAAAATGCGACTGCGCGCATGGCATTTCCTCATTGATCGTGTGAGTGCCCTGGATAATTTACGCGTGTCGATGCCTAGACCGCCGGCATCCGTTTTTGTGCGGGAGAGCGAACTATTCGTCCTTTCCCCCGGGACCGGCAGCACCGGCACGCCTCGAAAAGCTAGCCTGCCGATGAAGGAAGTCAATCGTACAAAGGTCCTGTTTCGCTGCGCTTGTTTCGCTGCGCTTGTCGGCTGTGGGGGCAGCCGCCATCCTCGCCTCAAAGCCGGTTGTGATGAGCGACCTTTTCGTTCCACCAAAACTTTCCGGGCGTGACCTGGTCGCTTTAC
Organism: Mesorhizobium sp. M0909; assembly: GCF_040319515.1. Taxonomy (NCBI): domain Bacteria; kingdom Pseudomonadati; phylum Pseudomonadota; class Alphaproteobacteria; order Hyphomicrobiales; family Phyllobacteriaceae; genus Mesorhizobium; species Mesorhizobium sp. M0909. Next base: position 63,525 of record NZ_JAMYOA010000024.1, on the reverse strand, counting down.
GGCTCGAATGCGGATTGCAAGTAATTTCGCAGCCAATGGCCAATAGAAATGGCGGCACTGTGAGGCACCGCCACGCGTGCCTGTTCCGCCTGACTAAAAGCAACGTACGTCGGCTTCAGCCTGCGCGCGTTTCAGTTCCGCCCGCGCCGCCTTCGCTGGCGCGCTTTCGCGAAACAACCCTGCCGCCTCCCCTGTCGTCAGCGACATGCTTTTGAAGGTCTCCGCCCTCTCATAATGAACGTAAGGAAGGATCGAGGCGATAACATCGATCGAGCACGAACAGCTTTCAAGCGCCTGACGTGTCTGGCCATTTGTTTGCATGCAGCCGAGCACGTAGTCGGCAATCGTTGCCGTCGGGTAGTCTCCCGCGGCGCTGGCCGGGTTCGCAAAGGCCAGAGTCGCCGAAAAGACCAGCGGTAGGATAAAAGACCCAACAGATCTGATCATGAGGGAACCTCCAGTTGGCCTTGACACGATGTATCCGGACAGGATCATCGCGCCAATTGGCGACGTACCGCAAAGCCAGTCAAGCTCCCATGGCCTGCTTATAGGACCAAAGGAGGAATGCCCTGTCGACCGGCAAAAGTTGGATTCACGGCCCGCTGCACACCCCGCTTCCAGCGGTCATTTCATGCCTCGCCCACTATCGGCAACCAACCAGGCGCCCGCATACTTACCTCGAAGCGACCTTGTAAATTACATGGAAATAAATTCCAACACGAATCGCGCAATAATACAATAACAATATGGATATTATATATGTCGGCCGCTGGCAGTCATTCTCGCAATAGTGCCACTCAGGATACTTATCTTGTTTGTATCTTTATATTGCCATGCACCATAGTCGATATTGCACCGCAACATCACTTCAGGGTTTTTGCTTGCTTCGCCTTTTGCGATGACATAGCTTTTTCCTGTTTCCGGCTTCAAGAGCGCCATTGTCAGGGAGCGGTGGCAGTCTTTCGAAGGCCAAGTGGGGCGGGCAATAACGGTGCCCTCTGCTTGTCGGGGTAGGTCGTGACAGCTGCCGGAAATTACTTCCCCACATGAATCGCTTGGGCAGGCCCCTTGTGGGCTTGACGGTCGATTCGTCACTGTGAACCTCGGGAGGGTTTCGGATGCGTGTACTTGCGAAAACTACCTACATACTGACGACCGCGGCTTTTTTGTCGCTCGGCGCTGCTTATACGGCTTCGGCCAATGAAGACCTTGCAAAGCTCGCATCGGATGCGAAGAACTGGGCGATGCAGACGGGTGACTACGCCAACACCCGCTATTCCAAACTCAACCAGATCACTGCGGACAATGTAAAGAACCTGCAGGTCAAATGGAGCTTTTCCACCGGCGTGCTGCGCGGTCACGAAGGCGGGCCGCTGATCATCGGCGATGTGATGTATGTCCACACGCCTTTCCCAAACAACGTCTATGCTCTCGACCTCAAGAACGACGGCAAGATCCTGTGGAAATACGAGCCCAAGCAGGACTCGAACGTCATTCCGATCATGTGCTGCGACACGGTCAATCGCGGTGTCGCCTATGGCGACGGCAAGATCATTCTCAACCAGGCCGACACCACCGTCGTCGCGCTCGATGCCAAGACCGGCAAGGTCGTCTGGTCTGTCAAGAACGGCGACCAGACCGACGGCGGAAAGGGCGAATCCGGCACCTCGGCACCCGTAGTCATCAAGGACAAGGTGCTCGTGGGCGTCTCCGGTGCTGAATTCGGTGTTCGCGGCTGGCTGGCCGCCTACAATCTGAAAGACGGCAAGCTTGCCTGGAAAGCCTATTCGGAAGGTCCTGATGCAGACACCCTTCTCGACCCCGAGAAGACGACCCATCTCGGCAAGCCCGTCGGAAAGGATTCCGGCACCAACACCTGGGAAGGCGAACAGTGGAAGACGGGCGGCGGCACGACATGGGGATGGTATTCCTATGATCCCAAGCTGAACCTGGTCTATTACGGCACCGGCAATCCCTCGACGTGGAACCCGGTCCAGCGCCCAGGCGACAATCGCTGGTCCATGACAATCATGGCTCGCGACGCCGATACCGGTGTTGCCAAATGGCTCTACCAGATGACCCCGCATGACGAGTGGGACTATGACGGCATCAACGAGATGATTCTCGTCGATGGCATGGAGGTCAACGGCGCCAAGCACGACGTGCTGGTGCATTTCGACCGAAACGGCTTTGCCTACACAATGGATCGCGCTACCGGCGAACTTCTCGTTGCCAAAAAATACGATCCGGCAGTGAACTGGGCGACGGAAGTCAACATGGATCCCAAGAGCGACCAGTACGGCCGCCCGCAGGTCGTCGCCAAGTATTCGACCCAGCAGAACGGCGAAGACACCAACTCGACCGGTATCTGCCCGGCCGCGCTTGGAACCAAGGACCAGCAGCCGGCCGCCTACTCGCCGAAGACCGGGTTGTTCTACGTGCCGACCAACCATGTCTGCATGGACTATGAGCCTTACAAAGTGAGCTACACCGCCGGTCAGCCCTATGTGGGCGCCACCGTGTCGATGTATGCGGCGCCCGGCGGTGACGGCAACATGGGCAACTTCATTGCCTGGGATGCAGCCAAGGGTGAGATCGTCTGGTCGAAGCCCGAGCAGTTCTCGGTGTGGTCGGGCGCATTGGCGACAGATGGCGACGTCGTCTTCTATGGTACCCTCGAAGGCTACATCAAGGCGGTCGATAAGGACGGCAAGGAACTCTACAAGTTCAAGACCCCCTCCGGCATCATCGGCAACATCACGACCTACGAGCATGACGGCAAGCAGTACATCGCCGTTCTGTCCGGCGTGGGGGGATGGGCCGGTATCGGTCTGGCAGGTGGGCTGCTTTCGCCCGACAACGCCGCTGCCTGGCATGGCGCCGTTGATCAGGGCCGTGCGCAGGGCGACCAGGCCGCAGTGGTTGGAACCGCCGGTCTGGGTGCCGTCGGCGGTTACGCGGCACTTGCCGACTATACGACACTGGGCGGCCAGCTCACCGTCTTCGGCCTCCCGGACTGATAACCGGGAAGAGCCTTACGACTAGGTTCGAAAAGAGAGCCCGGGTCACCCGAAAGCCGGGAACCGGGCTCTCGATTGCGCCGCGCACCCAAGCACCGATCAATGCCGAGCACGACGGCAGCCAGTGTCCCTGGCCAATGAAGGAAGAGTCTGAATGATCGTTCGCATTGCAGTTTCCGCTCTCGCCCTGATCCTGCTGCCTCTGGCCAGCTCAAGTCTGGCACGGGCCGAAGACAGCATGGAAAAAGCCAAGGCGGTGAAGCAAGAAGGAGGCAAATATCTAGATGCGGACGGAAATCCGACCTACAAGATCGAAAACGGAACCGTCGATTGGTACACGTTCAGCGGGTACCGCCGGTATCACTCCGATTGCCATGTCTGTCACGGACAGGACGCGACGGGTTCGAGTTATGCGCCTGCCCTGGTCAATAGTCTGAAAACCATGGATTACGCCACGTTCCTCTCGATCGTCGCCGAGGGCCGCAAGAATGTCGGCGGCGGCAAGGAAAACGTCATGCCTGCCTTTGGCGACAACAAGAACGTCTACTGTTACCTGGACGACCTTTACGTCTATCTGCGCGCGCGCGCCGATGGCGCGGCACCCCGCGGCAGGCCGCCCAAGCACGAAAACAAGGCTCAGGCAGCCAAGGATGCCGAAGCATCCTGCATGGGTGGATGATATGACCGGCTGCACTACATCGAAGCTGCGCGTCGTTCTGCCGATCCTCGGCGCGCTCGCCTTGCTGCCATCGAACGTTCTAGCGCAAAATGCCGGGCTTGGCGCTGCGGGCGAACTGGTGGATCCCAACATTCTGCGCGTCTGCGCCGATCCCTCGAATATGCCCTTTACCGACAAGAACGGCCAAGGCTTCGAAAACAAGCTGGCTGAACTGGTTGCCAAGAAGACGGGGCGGAAATCAGTCGCCTACACATGGTTTCCCACTGTCGTCGGCTTTGTGCGCAACACGCTGGGGGCCAACCGATGCGACATCATCATGGGCTACGCCCAAGGCGACGAACTGGTGCAGAACACCAACGCCTACTATCGCTCTGCCTATGTGCTCGCATACCCCAAAGGCAACGGCATGGAAGGCATCGAGACGATCGAAGACCCGAAACTTTCAGGCAAGAGAATCGGCGTCGTCGAAAGCACGCCGCCAACCGCCAACATGGCCGCCAACAAGCTTCTGCGGACCGCCAAGATCTATCCACTCGCGGTGGATACGCGTGTCACTCCTTCTATGGGGGAGGTCATGATCAAGGACATGCTGGCCGGCAAGATTGACGCGGCGGTCCTGTGGGGGCCGATGGCAGGTTACTATGCCAGGGAACTCGGAGCCGATATCACCATTGTTCCGCTGCTGAAGGAAAAGAAAGGCTCGCGCATGTCCTACCGCATCACCATGGGCGTACGTCCGTCCGACCAGGAATGGAAGCGGACGCTCAACCGGGTGATCAGGGAGAACCAGGCGGAGATCACCAAGCTCCTGCTGGGTTATAATGTGCCGCTGATCGACGAGCACGATAATCCGATTACGCAATAGTCGGGATGTGTGAGGAGGAGGACAAACCTGCGCGATGAAAAATTGAAGAGAAAGACTAGGCTACTTTCGGTCGTTTTGTTTTTCGGCCTTTCAAAACCTTGTGTTTCATTTGTCCATTTTGAGACGTGATGGACGAGCCATTGCTTCGGTGCCCTGCAATGGTTGGCTAACCACCGGATCGGCCCCTTCGGGCTGGTAGAAGAGGAGAAATGTTATGAAGAAGAGCTGGACAAAACCGACGATGTGTCAGGTTGCTGCGGGCTTTGAAATTTCGCGGTATCTGCCTGCTGAGATTACTCCCAAGAAGTAGGCCGCAGAGGTGCGTGTCCCTGGCAACAGGGGCACGCATCCCCTTGCCGCATGGGTTTTTCGTGAAAGATCTTGAGGCACGCAAAGCGAGCGGGACGTTTTTCGCGGCTGCAAATTGGCTGCTGGTCAGAGAAGCCGCGGGGCGGGCGTTTTCATGCGCTTGAGAATCATCGGATCGGCGGCCGGCGGTGGCTTTCCGCAGTGGAACTGCAATTATCGTCTGAGCCGTGCGGCTCGCACCGGGATGGCTGGCGTGCATTCACGAACCCAATCAAGTGTCGCCGCGTCGGCGGATGGGCTCGGCTGGGTTCTGTTCAACGCGTCACCCGACATTCGCCAGCAGATCGCGGCAACGCCTGAATTGCAGCCCGCGCACGATGCGCCGCTGCGCTCGACGCCCATTCGCGCGGTGGTACTGACCAATGCCGATGTCGATCATATCGCCGGCCTGCTCAGCCTTCGTGAGCGGCAGCCTTTCGCTATCTATGCAACGACACAGGTTCTGGCGACGCTGGAGGCGAATTCGATTTTCAATGTCCTCGATCCGGCGCTCGTGCCGCGACGCATCTTGCCACCGGCGCAAGAATTGGCGATCTGCGACGCAGACGGCCACGACACCGGCGTGGCTGTCGAGAGCTTTCCCGTGCCCGGGAAGATAGCGCTCTATCTCGAAGAAAGAGGTCAGCCCGATGCGAATTTCAGCTCTGACGCCGGCGACACGATCGGCGTCCGTATCGCCGGTTCCGGCAGTCGCGGCTCCGTCTTCTACATCCCCGGTTGCGCCCGCATCGATGCGACCCTGCGCACGCGTCTAGCCGATGCCGCATGCCTTCTGTTCGACGGCACGGTCTTCACCGACGACGAGTTGATTGCTGCCGGCGTCGGTGAAAAGACCGGTGCGCGCATGGGGCATCTGGCAATGTCGGGAGACGCAGGGTCGATCGCCGGCTTGGCCGATGTGAGGATCGGCCGTCGTGTCTTCGTCCACATCAACAACACCAATCCTGTTCTGGACGAGAATTCTCCCGAGCATGCAGCAGTCGCAGCGGCTGGCTGGGAAGTGGCCCGCGACGGGATGGAGATGGAACTTTGAGTGATTTCCACGACGCCGCCAGCAACGGCCTGTCCTCCAGAGAGCTCGAAGCCGTGCTGCGGCAGGTCGGTGCCGAACGCTATCACAACCGCCATCCTTTCCATCACAGGATGACCAGCGGTGCGTTGTCGAGGACCGAGATGCAGGCCTGGGCGCTGAACCGCTATTGCTATCAGGCTGTCATTCCGCGCAAGGATGCCATGATCCTCGCGCATGCCGAGGATCCGGCGTTTCGCGCCGCCTGGCGCAAACGCATCGAGGATCATGACGGCGAGGACGGCTGGAGCGGCGGTATTGCGCGCTGGTTGCACCTGGCGACCTCGCTCGGTCTGGATGCCGAAGCGGTGAAGAGCGAGAGGCTGGCCCTGCCGGCGACACGTTTTGCGGTTGGCGCTTACCTCTCTTTTTGCACGAACCGGACCCTGCTGGAGGCGGTCGCGTCGTCGCTGACCGAGATGTTCTCGCCGCTCATCATCGGCGAGCGGGTACCCGCGATGCTGGCCAGGTACGATTATATCACCGAGGACACGCTGGCCTATTTCAGCCGACGGCCCGAACAGGCCTCACGCGACGCCGACTTCGCTCTTGCCTATGTGCTCGAACATGCCGACACGGCGGAACGCCAGCAGCGGGCGATCGATGCACTCGTGTTCAAATGCGATATACTCTGGGCCATGCTCGACGCGCTTCAACACGCCTATGGCGAGCCGGGCAATATCCCGCCCGGCGCCTTCCGTCCGGAGGCCCCATGATGGCACTGCGCGAAAGAGCCATGGTGTCGCCGCTGTCGGTTCCATCGCTGCCTAAGCACGTGCGCATACAGTATGACCCCGGGCGCCAGGCGTTCGCCGTGCTTTCGCCTGAAAAGGTGTTCTGGCCAAACGACATCAGCCTCGACATATTGCGCCGCTGCGATGGGCGGTCCACGGTCGGCCACATCATTGCCGGCCTTGCCGCAGATTATGATGCCGAACAGGAGGCTGTGGCGGCCGATGTCATTGCCTTCCTGCAGGAATGGTCGGACAAGCTGCTGGTGAAGCTATGAGCGAGCCCCCTCTCCCCCCGATCGGCATGCTGGCGGAACTGACGCATCGCTGCCCGCTGCAATGCCCCTATTGCTCCAACCCGCTCGAATTGCTGAAGGCCAATCGCGAACTCGACACGCAGAGTTGGCTCGACTTGTTCTCGCAGGCGGCCGATCTTGGCGTTCTCCAGGTGCATCTGTCTGGCGGTGAACCGACGCTGCGTCGCGATCTTGAGCAATTGATCGCCGGGCTTTCGGCGCGCGGCGTCTACACCAACCTGATCACTGCCGGCGTCGGCATTGCGGATGGCCGTATCGAGGCATTTGCCGAAGCCGGGCTCGACCATCTGCAACTGAGTTTTCAAGGCGCACGGCCGGCGACCACCGAGCGCATCGGCAATCACAGGGGCAGCCACGAAAAGAAGCTGGAAACGGCACGCCGCGCCCGCGCGGCCGGCTTGCCGCTTACCATCAACGCGCCGATCCATCGCCACAATATCGAGGAGGTACCGGAATTCATCGATCTGGCCCTTTCGCTGGATGCGGAGCGTCTCGAGATAGCCAACGTGCAGTACGCCGGCTGGGCGCTGACCAATCGCGATCAACTGATGCCCGAGCGTGCTGCCGTCGATCGGCAGGCGGAGATCGTCGCGGCGGCGCGCGAACGGCTCACCGGCATCATGAACATCGATTTCGTCACGCCGGATTATTTCGCCATCTATCCCAAGCCGTGCATGGGCGGCTGGGCGCGCGACGCCTTCATGGTGACGCCAGACGGCACCGTACTGCCATGCCATGCCGCCCAGACCATCCCGTCGCTCAGCTTCGAGCGTTTTGGACCTCGCAGCCTGGCCGCGATCTGGACCGATTCCCCGGCATTTAATGCCTTTCGAGGCACGGACTGGATGCAGGAGCCCTGCCGCAACTGTGAGCGGCGCGAGATCGACTGGGGCGGCTGCCGCTGCCAGGCGATGGCAATCGCCGGCGACGCCGCCGCGACGGACCCGGCTTGCGCGAAATCGCCGATCCATGCGCGCATGGCAATGCTGATCGACGAAGCCCAGCGCGCTGCGACGGTTCCTTCGAAGGACGAACTGTTCGTCTACCGGCGTATCGGCGTCGTCACCGAGCCGGCCTGACTGCCGACCTATTCCTACGGCCTTAGCCTCGTGAAAGCCGTTCGGCATGCCACGTCATATGGTCCTGCATGAATGTCGAAATGAAAAAATAGGAGTGATCGTAGTCATCCTGCATCCGCAATTTCAACGGAATGCCTACCTTGGAGCACGCGTCTTCGAGCAGCCAAGGCCTGAGGCCCTCCTTGAGGAAACCGTCTGACGTTCCCTGATCGACCAGGAATTCCGGGAAATGGTATCCATCCTCGATGAGCGAAGTGGCATCGTAGCGCCGCCACGAGGCCTCATCCAGGCCGAGATATTTTTGGAAAGCCGGCTTCGACCAGCCGGCTGTGCTTGGTTGCACGATCGGCGCAAAGGCCGAGCAACTTCTGAAACGCGCGGGATTTTTCAGTGCGATCGTCAGCGCGCCATGCCCGCCCATCGAATGGCCGAAGATCGACTGGCGCGCCATATCGGCGGGAAATTCGCGCCCGATTACGGCTGGCAGTTCCCCGACGATATAGGAATACATGCGATAGTTCTTGGCATACGGCTCTTGCGTGGCGTCGAGGTAGAAACCGGCGCCGGTGCCGAACTGCCAATTGTCCTTTTCATCTGGAATGCCGGCACCACGCGGGCTGGTGTCGGGACACACGACGATGAAGCCAAGTTCGGCGGCAATACGTCTGTACTCGCCTTTTTCCATTACATTCGCATGCGTGCAGGTGAGTCCGGAGAGATACCACACCACGGGGCAACGCCTTTCCCGCGCCTGCGGAGGCACGAAAATGGCAAACGTCATTTCGCACGAGCAGCTCGTCGACAGATGAGAGTAAACGTGCTGGGCACCGCCATGCGACTTGGCAGTCGAGACGAGTTTCAGGTGCTCTGGCATATATTCTTCTCCGCCAATTTTTTGACCGCCGACCATAGCCTCTACGACATCGTGGGCGATCGCGGCAACCTTGGTGGGCTGGCTGGCGCGCAGGGCTCTTGATCGGAGCCGGGATGGCCAACACTGCCCAGTACCTCAGCAATGATTCCGGGAGGACGAGCTCTGCGCAAATGCACCGTGGCTTTCAGCGGCGACAGCAGGTTCGACGCGGCTATGGCGGACGAGCACGCACGCGTCATCGCGTGGGTTCGCAGCATGCGTGACCAGGGACCGAGCAAGAAAGTGTTGCGGGTGATAGTTACCTCCTAATAGGAGGGCTCCTAAGCACGACACCAACTTTCCGACTCTTAGCCACCCTGTGAGCCGACGGCTATTTCCGAGCGTCGAAAGCCACGGACAGGCCCAAGGCAGTTGCTGCCTCGACGATCGCCTCGGTCAGCTCTTCGTCGGATGCGACCAGATAAGGGGCGGCTTGCCGTGCTGCGTTTAATGTCGCTGTGACCGAGATGGTGTCACCACGATCCTCCCTATTGAGGACTGCGGCGATTGCCTGCTCTACTACCGGACTGACCCTCTGCACCTTACTCATCCAACCCTCCCCATAGCTGCCCATAGGGATGGTACTCTATCCGTGGTTGTGTTCCAAATCGATGTACGAAAACGTACACACTCGATCGGCTGGACCGCTACGGCCAGACATCTCTAATTTCGACGGCATTCGGGATCGACCAAGCCTGGCTAGCGGCCTCCACCGGTTTCTCAGCAGATGGCTAGCGCGCTGCAGAGCCATGTCAAATTGCCAGGTACGTACGCGAGCCCGGTCCAGGCGCTCGGCTCGGCCCACGGGCGCCCCTGCGCTGGGCGAAGATGTCGCCTAGAAATAGCCGAGGATGGATTTTACCTCGAGATACTCCAACATGCCCTCGATCCCATATTCGCGTCCGTTTCCAGACTGCTTGAAACCGCCAAACGGGGCGTGCGGATCCCAGGCCGGGTAGTTGAGATGCACCTGACCGGAGCGGATCCGCGAGGCCACGTCCCTGACGGCGTCCAGATCCTGGCCCTGCACATGAGCCCCCAGACCGTAGACGGTGTCATTTGCGATGGTGACGGCCTCCTCGACTGTGTCGTAGGGGATGATGCAGAGAACTGGCCCGAAGACCTCTTCCTGGGCAATGCGCATGCTCGTGCGCACGTCGGAAAAGATGGTCGGCCTCACATAGAACCCGACGTTCAGATCGTGCGCACGACCCGGTCCGCCGGTGAGGAGCCTGGCGCCCTCAGAAATGCCGACGCCGATCATGGTTTGGATGCGGTCGAATTGGGCACGGTTTGCGATTGCACCATGAGTTGTGGCTTCGCAAAGAGGATCGCCAATGACAATCTGGGCTGCGGCCCTTTTGGCGATTGCCTCGATCTCGCAGAGCCGCGAGCGTGGCACGATCATGCGCGTCGGGGCGCTGCATGACTGGCCGAGATTGCGGAAGGCGGCGGATACGCCCAGAGAAACGGCGCGATCGAGATCTGCGTCCGGCAGGATCACGTTCGGCGACTTGCCGCCCAGCTCCTGCGCGACACGCTTGACAGTCGTCGCTGCCGCCTGGGCCACCGCAATGCCCGCGCGGGTGGACCCGGTAATGGAGATCATGTCGACATCCGGATGGAAGGCGAGACCCATACCCACGCCTGGACCATCACCTTGCAGGAGGTTGAAAACCCCGGCAGGGAAGCCGGCTTCCTCGATTGCCTCGGCGAATAGCAGGGCGTCCAAGGGAGAAAGCTCACTCGGCTTCAGCACGATCGTGCAGCCTGCAGCGAGCGCCGGCGAAACCTTGGCGGTGATCTGGTAAAGTGGCCAGTTCCACGGCGTGATCAAGGCGCATACACCGATCGGTTCGTGGGTGACGGCGGTTTGCCCCCGTTGCTTGACGAAGCGAAAGTCTGTCAGCACATCGCGAGCGACCTTAACATGCGTGATCGCCAGCGGCACCTGGGCGCTGCGCGCATAGCCGATCGCCGCGCCCATTTCGAGGCTCAGGCATTGAGCCAGCAGTTCGCCGCGCGCCTCGAGCAGCGCTTGCAGGCGACCGAGCAGACCCGCGCGGTCTTCTGGCGTGGTTCGACTCCAGGTGGCGAATGCCCGGCGGGCCGCTGCAACGGCCGCGTCAACGTCCTTGCCATTTCCAAGCGGAAACTGGCTCACAACCTCTTCTGTGGCGGGATTGACGACGACGCCCGTCGCGGTGCCGCTCGGCTCAACCCATTGACCGTCGATGAAGAACTTGTCCAGGTGGCCGTTGCGGGCCAGGTGTTCGAGAGGCGTCATCACCCTACAAGGTCCTTCATGCGGTAATAGGCGCCGACAATCGGCAGGAACCAGGGGCGCCCGAAATAACCGGGGATCGCTGGCCAGTCGAAATCCTTCCAGGGATTGAGCTCGGGGCGCCCGTCCATGACGTCGGCCATGATGGTGCCCATCAACGTCGACATCTGGGTCCCGTGTCCGCTATAGCCCATCGAGTAATAGATGCCATCGCGCTCTCCGGCGCGCGGCAAACGATCGCGGGTCATATCGACCATGCCGCCCCAGCAGTAGTCGATGCGGGTGCCGGCCAGTTCCGGAAAGACCTCGACCATCGCCGCCTTGAGTATCCGGCCGCTTTTTTCGTCCGATTGAGGGTTGGACACGGCAAAGCGCGCCCTCCCGCCGAACAGAAGGCGATTGTCCGGCGTGAGCCGCCAGTAGACAACGAGATTGCGCGTGTCGACGACATTGCGACGGGTCGGCATGAGGCGCTCGAGTTGCGAAGGCGACAGCGGCTCGGTCACGATCAGAAATGCGCCGACCGGGATCATGCGCCGGCGGATCCAGCCGAGCGGGCCAACCTGGGAAATGCCGCTTGCCAACAGGACCTGCCGCGCGACGATCTTGCCCTTTGGCGTCGTTACCTCATGCCCGCCTGAAACCTTTCGCATCGCAGTGACGGGCGAGCGTTCATGGACCTCTGCGCCACGCCGGGCAGCGGCGGTCGCGAGGCCCCGGACGAACCGGCCGACATGCATGGCCGCGCTCTTGGGAAAGAGCAGCCCGCCATGGTAGCGGTCGGTACCGACTTCGGTTCGCAGGTCCTCGCGCGCGATCATCCTGGTGTCGGGATCGACATTGGCAGCCAGTAGTTCCTGGCTGCGCGCCAGCATGTCGTAGTGCTCGGACTTGGCGGCAAGCTTGAGCTTGCCGACGCGGGAGAAGCTGCAGTCGATCTTCTCTTCCTGCACCAACCGCTCGACCATATCGACGCCGGCGTCGAAAGCCTTGTAGAGCGCATTTGCGGCAGGCTTGCCGTGCCTGCCAGCTATGATTGCATAGTTCTGGGCAAAGCCGTTGTTGCACATGCCGCCATTGCGGCCGGACGCGGCATTGCCGATCGTTTCGGCCTCCAACAGGCCAACCCGGGCGCCCTTTTTGGTAAGGGCCAGCGCGGCGGAGGAGCCGGTCAAGCCGCCGCCCACAATCGCCACGTCGTAGTGGCCTTCGAGCGGTTTGGACGACCCTTCATTGAACGGCTGAGACGTATCCAGCCAGTAAGAGGTAAACTTCATTTTCTTGACCACCAGTGCTGATTTGAGTGGGGCGACATCCGAGCCTAGTCGCGCGCCTACCAGCCGCGCATCCGCTCCCAACGTGCTTCAATCTTGGGGCTGGCCCCGTTGACGACGTTGTAGAAATCATGCTGGGCGGCCGTCGCACACGCATGGTTGGACAGAATCCGGACCCGAGTCCCGAGCGGCAGCTCGGGCATGGACTTTCCAGAACCGGCACGAATGGCGAGGATACCGTGTTCCTGGCTGGCCTGGGCCACGATCACATCTTCAAGCACCCGCCCCTTTTCGTCGCAGACCACGCCGTAACCCTGGTCGATCTGCTGGTTTGCGGTTCCCCGGTCGCGCGAAAGCGCCATCCATCCGGCGTCAACCAGCACCCATCCCTTTTCCGGCTTGGACCCGATCACCGTGGCCAATACGGAAATCGCGATGTCATCGAGTTCGCACACCCCAACGCCGTGCTGGACCAGGTCGAAGAACATGTAGACGCCGGCACGCAGCTCCGTGACCCCCTCAAGATTGCCGGCGAAATGCGCTGTCGGGGTCGAGCCGACGCTGACGATCGGGCAGGCATGGCCATGGGCGCGCAGGATTTCAGCGGCGCGCACCGTGGCTGACCGCTCGTTCTCGCCTGCCTTGACCAGCGCATCGGGCGTGTTCAAGCTATAGGATTCGCCTGCATGGGCGAGAACGCCGACCAGTTTGGCACTGGCCGCGACGACACTGCCGGCCACGTCGAGCAACTTCGGGTCGTCCGGCCTCAAGCCACCGCGATGGTCATCGCAGTCCAGTTCGATGAAAACAGATGGGGTCATACCGGTGGCTTCGCGGACGCTGGCCAGGGCATCGGCCTGCTCGACCGAATCGAGCAACAGCTTCACATCAGCGCCGGTGCGGCGACAAAGCTCCATGGCCCGCTTGGCCGAGGCCGGCGAGATGCCGACCGCATAGGTCATGTCTCGAAAGCCATGGCCCGCGAAATACTCCGCCTCGGCGATGGTCGAGACCGTGATCGGTCCGGGTTCGCGGTGAAACGCGTATCGGACAACATCAATGCTCTTGGCCGTCTTCATATGCGGGCGCAGCACCACGCCAAGCTTCCTGGCGCGCTCAGCCAAGCGCTGAATGTTGCGTCCGAGCCGCCCACGGTCGAGAAGCAGCGCCGGCGTGACCAAGGCGTCGATCGTCCTAGCCGTCTCGCTCACCGCCAGGCTTGCCGCCATCTTGTTCATAGTCTCGTTTCCTAAGTGAACGACTGGTTTGCCAACGCATACATATGGGCTGGCCCCTCGGCGACGGGTCGCTGTCCTTTGACCATGGCGGTCGCAGTGCCGGACCGCTGCAGGCCAAGGCTCGCAAGCCAGTCGCCCAATCCATCCTCGGCATAGACGTCGATGCGAACGAATTGATTGTGAAGCTTCGAAAGCTGGGCCAGGATCAGAAGCCGCGCGTCGTGGTCGCTCTCGGCTGCACAAGGGCCGACGACATAGCCGCGGCCAAACCTCCTGGCGACAGCGTAGCCTGCAATCCGTCCCCTGCGCTCAATGACCAATGCTTTGCCCACATCGGCGAGCGCAGCCACCATCGCCAGCCGGGGCATGCCCGTGGCCCGTTCGTCGAAGGCCTGGATTGCCGCGAGGTCGGAGGCTGTCGCTTGACGGATGTCGTCGCTGATACTCCGCGTCACGGCGACAGCCAGCGAGCCCTGGTGCTGAAGCACCGTGCCCCAGGCAGTGAAGCCGCGTCGCTTGTAGAGCGCCAGCCCCTCTTCGGTTGAGTTGAGCAGCAGGTTGCGACCGTGTGTCGCCTCAAGCAATCCATCAAAGAGCCGGGCCCCGTTGCCACCGCCTTGCGCGGAGCCAGTAACTATGATCATCCCGACCGAGGCATAGGACTGTCCGTAATTCCAGGACATGGCCGTGCCAATCACCTGTCCTGCCCGCTCAAGGACCAGGCCATTGCCGACCATCAGAGCAAATTCCCAATCCTCGTGACGGTAGGGCCAGGCCATCTCCTGCGACAGCTTCAGTGCGCCCGGCAAATGGCGGGTTTCCAATTCCATCAGCTCGATCGGGGCGCTGACGATATCTCTGTCATGCTCAAAGGCCATAAGGTGCAACGCTGTCAGTTGATCCAGAGTCGGATTGAAGTCGGATCTTAGGGTCGCGCCCGGCGGACAGATTTCGCTGCTGTTTTGCCCCGTCAAATCAGCGTTATTATTCGTTTTACGCAGTTCCTCGGCATGCCAAATCGTGCAAATCGGGCGAGGAATACCTGGTACCTTGAATCGCCACTTCGTGGTTGCCCGATCGGCGATGCCCAGGAGGAATTTTGGATGATCTACATCAGCGAAGAGGAGTCAGCCGCCCTCGTCACGCATGAACTTGCTTTCGAGGCGGCGCGCGAGGCTCTCGTGGCGGCAGCATCGCGGCAGAGCTGGGTCTTTCCGGCTGTTCTGGGGCGCACACAGGAGGTGACCAATACCTTCTCAATCAAATCCGGTTCGTCGGGCGAGCTGACCGGCGTGAAAATTGGCTCCTTCTGGTCGGGCAACCCGGCACGTGGCCTTCCCCGCCACAACTCGACCATCGTGCTGCTCGATCAGCATACAGGTCGGCTGGGTGCCGTAGTCGAGGCCGGGAAGGTCAACGCCTACAGGACGGCCGCCGCCGACGCGGTTGCGGCCGATCTTCTTGCGCGCAAGCAAGCCAAGGTTCTGGCGATCTTCGGGGCCGGCAACCAGGCGAGCTTCGAAGTGATGGCGCTGGCACGCATCCGCCCAATCGAAACAGTGCTGGTCGTGGCCCGGCCTTCGCCGCGGCGCGACGCTTTTGTCGATCGGATCGGCGAAAGGGGACTGAAGGCGCGCGCTGCCTTGCCGGAAGAAGCCGTGCGCACGGCCGACATCGTGGTGACGGCGACACCCGCACGCGAACCGCTGTTCGATGCCGCTTGGGTGGGACCCGGAACCCATATCGTCAGCATCGGGTCGGATGCTCCGGGCAAACGCGAATTGCCGAGCGAATTGTTTCCCAAGGCACGTCTGTTTTGTGATTTGCTTTCCCAGTCCGTCCAGATCGGCGAGTTCCAACACGTGCGCGACGAGATCGACGCCGGCGTGCTTGTGGTAACACCAATCGGCGACGTTATTGAAAGGCGTGCGCTCGGACGCCGCTTCGACAATGAGATCACTGTCTTCGACAGTTCCGGCATCTCCCTGCAGGACCTCTACATGGCCGACGCGCTGATCCGCGCAAAGGCGTCCCACCGCTGATCAGTTTCGCACCAGGCCCCCAGTCCCGACGGATTTTTCGACACGGCAACAAGGTGGCGGCGCGTGATCCTGCAGTCGTATCAGCGGCGGGCGCCCCAAAGAGTTGCCCGCATGAACCACGGATCGGCGACTAGCGTCTGGCGCGCCAGAAGGCGATACGGTCCTGCAACCGATAGCCCTGGATAATCGCCGGCATGAACCACGGATTGCCACGATAGAGCGGGACGGCCGAAGGCGGTCGAAAGTCGAACGCAGTGCGCGACTGCGCGCCATGCCCCATCAACTTGTGGGCCGCACGCATGCCAATCCATGGCGCCCAGACCACGCCCGAACCGCAGAAGCCAGTTGCATAGACCACGCCGTCCTTCTCGAAGATGCGGGGCAGCATGTCTCGGTTCATCGCCACATTGCCGAACCAGCAATGCGAAAGGCGCACGTTCTCCAACTCTGGGAAAAGGTTCACCAGGCCCTTGCGAAGGAGAAGTTTCGGCGCCGCCGGATCGCCGACGCGGGAACTGTCACGGCCCCCCAGCAGGATACGTTTTCCGTCGGGCGAGGGACGATAATAGAAACCGAGTTGCCGGTTCTCGGTGACCGTCATCAGCTTCGGCATCAGTTGCGCCATGACATCGGGCGCAAGTTCCTCGGTGACGATGATCCGGCTGCGGACCGGAACCAGGCGGCGGCGCAGGAAGGGAGCAGCGCCGTCGGTATAGCCGTTGGTACAGACCAGAACCTGCCGTGCGTCCACCGTCCCCGCCGAAGTCGCGACACGGAACCCCGAACCGTTACTCTCGATCGACTTTACCACTGTATGCGAATGGACCGTCAACCCGGATGCGAGCGCCACCCGCAGGAGCTCAGCATGGAATTTTGCGGGGTGCAGCCCGCCAATGTCCATCCGAACGGTTCCGCCGCGGTAGAAGTCGGTGCCGATATAATTTCGCTGCTCGGCATGCGGAACCGCGTAGGACTCGATCCCCAGTTTCTTTGCCAGCGTCTCGGCGCCGCGCGCCATCTTCTCATACTGTTCATATCCGAAGGCGCCCTTGAATTGGCCAACCAGTCGGAAGTCGCAGTCGAGCCCTTCGGTCTTGATGAAGTCGTAGAGGAATTCGCGTGCGACCTTACCCTCGGCCTCGATCGCCATGGCCTTCTCTTCCCCGAAGCGCCGGGTGATCGTGGCATAGTCCGGCCGGATGCTCGCGCTCGTAATCCCGCCGTTGCGGGTGGAAGCACCCTCGCCCGGATTCATTGCGTCAAAAGCTGCGACCGAGCGTCCTTCGCGCGCCAGCACAAGCCCGGCCGAAAGACCGGCATAACCGGCGCCGACGATTGCCACGTCAAGCTTCTTTGCGAGGGGCTGCCGCGGCAGCGGCATGACGGGCGCTGCTTCCCACCAGTAGGGTGTGTTCTTGTCGGCGATATGAGGCTCTTGCACGGGGCTGACTTCTCCACGGTCGGTGAAACTTCAGATGTGGTCGTCTCGGACGTCGAGCGCATCACGCAGCCCGTCACCGATGAAGTTGAAACTGGTTACCGCGATCGTGATTGCAGCTCCGGGAATGATTGCCAGCCAGGGTGCGCTGCCCAGATATTGCTGAGCGCCATTGAGCATGTTGCCCCAGCTGGGCAGTGGCGGCTGGATCCCGTAGCCGAGGAAACTGATGTAGGCTTCCATGAGAATGGCGCGCGCGACCGTCAAGGTGGAAGCAACGATAATCGGCCCCATGGCGTTGGGCAGTATCTCGCGGAACATGATGTGGGTGCCACTCAATCCCAGCATTCGCCCGGCCAGGACGAACTCGCGTTCGCGTAACGAGCGGACTTCCGCTTCGACTATGCGGGCAACCTCCATCCAGCTGGTGAGGGCGATAATGACGGTGATCATCACAGGACTGGGCTTCAGTGCGGCAGCCAGCGCCAGCAGCAGAAAGATCGATGGGAATGACAGGAAACCATCGACCGTGCGCATCAGGGTGGCCCCGACCCAGCCGCCGCGATAGCCGGCAATTACGCCGACCAGCGTGCCGATGAGCGTCGATAAAACCATGGCAAAGAAACCCACCAGCAGCGAGATTCGTCCCGCCATCAAAAGCCTTGCCGCCAGGTCGCGGCCAAGCGGATCGGTACCTAGAAAGTGGTAGCCCGTCAGCGGAGGGGCAAAGCGGGCCCGCAGATCGATATACAGTGAGTCATAAGGCAGGAGATGGGGGCCGAGGACGCAGGCGAGGCTCAGGAAGATGATCATCGCCAACCCGAGCAGCGCCAAGCGATGACGCATGAAACGACGTGCCGCGCGGTTGTTACTCCATCGGCTTGGAGCTGCATTTGCGGTGAAAGCGGTCATATCGGCTGTCTCCTGTCGGGGAAGTTGCGCGCTCAAGCCAGGCGAATGCGCGGATCGACAATAGCGACGACAATGTCGGCGATCAGGTTTCCAAGCAGAACGAGGATGGCGGAGAACATCAGCAGCCCCATCACAACCGGATAGTCGCTGTAACCAAGGCTATCGAGGAACAACCGTCCCATTCCTGGCCAGGTAAAGACGGTTTCGGTCACGAGCGCGCCGGTAAGGACGCTGGGAAGCTGCATCCCGGCCAAGGTAATCATCGGCAAAAGTGCGTTGCCGACGACATGCTTCATCAAAATCCGGCGTTCACTCAACCCTTTGGCCCGGGCCGTCTTGACGAAGTCCTGGCTAATGGCGTCGAGAGTCGCCGTCCGCATGTAGCGGCTCCAGATCGCGACATGGACCAGCGACAGCACGATACTTGGCAGGATCAGATGGTGGAGATAGCCCAGGATCGAGGCATCGCCGATCTCGGACATATTGCCCGCGGGCAGCCAGCCCAGCTTCAGGGAAAAGACGTAGATGCCGACGAGTCCGAACCAGAAGGTGGGGACCGACAACGCGACCATGGCGCCGACAGTTGCAAGATAGTCGAACAGTGAGTAGCGGCGCGTGGCGCCGCGGATTCCGATCCAGGCGCCAATGGAGATTGCAATCACGGTTGAGGAACCCATCAGCAGCAGCGTGGCAAAGAGATGGCTGCCGATGACCTCCAAGACCGGCGCTCCGTCGCGGAAGGAGTGACCCCAGTCGCCCCGCACCAGCCGCCATGCCCAGTCCAGATATTGGATCCATATAGGGCGATCGAGGCCCAGCAGCCCCTTGAGACGCTCGATATCCTGCTGGGTCATTCCGGGATCAAGCCCGAATTGCGCCAGCGGGCCGCCGGGAAGGAGGTTCAAAATGCCGAAGCCGATGATCGAAACGATCACAAGCAGCACCAGGCTCTGCAAGAGGCGATTGAGCAGGAAGCCGCGCATTCGAGTCCCTCCATTGTGGGTTGATGATTTTGGTCTGTTGCCGCCGCCGCGGCGGAATCGGGCTGGGCGGCGGCAACTGCGTGGATCTAGGCCTTCCACTGCCAGGCCGCGGCATTCCACGACGCGGTGCGGGTGTTGGCGTTGGGCTCGAAGCCGTCCAGCCCTTTCTTGCGCCCGAGGACGATTGTGTACGCGAACAGCGGCAGGAAGGGCAGATCGTGGCGCACGACTTCCTGCACACGATTATAGATCGCGCGCCGTTCTTCCGGATCGAAGCTGCGAGCACCCTTTTCGAGCAGGGCATCGACCTCAGGATTGGAATATTGCCCGGTGTTCGAACCGTGTCCGCCTTGAGCGGCGATTGCCTTCGTATGGAGCCGGTTTGTGGCGTCGGGGTCCGCGGCAATCAGATAGGTGACGCCCACCATGGCGGTGTCGAATTGCGATTTCAGCCAGAACTCGCCCCACATGACTGCAGCCGGCAAATTCGAGATCGTCATCTCGACGCCGATCTCGGCAAACGTCTGCTGCAGGAACTGCTGCGTCTGCTCGCGCAGGTTGTTGCCGGAAGTTGTCGAGTTGGAGAAGGACAGTCGCACCCCATCCTTGGCGCGGATTCCATCCGGCCCCGGCACCCAGCCGGCCTCATCGAGGATTTGGCGCGCCCGGTCCAGATTGAACTCCTGAACCGGCAGTTTCGGGTCATAGTAGTAGGACTCCTTCGGCATGAAGGTCTCGGTGAGGGTACCCACGCCGTAATAGATCGTGTCGACAATCGCCTTCCTGTCCAACGCGGCGTAGAGCGCCTGGCGCACTGCCAGGTCCTTGAACTGCGGGCGGCCCAAATTGAGGTAGATCGACTCCAGGGATGCCCCTGTCTCCAGTGTCACCACGCGGTCCGGCAGTTCGCGGGCTTCAGTATAATGGTCGGCGGTGATGAACGACTGATCGACCAGGTCCACGTCGCCGCTCTTGAACTGAGTGTAGAGCACGGTCATGTCGGGGATGTATTTGAAGATGAGCTGCTCGACATAGGGACCTTCGCCGGCGTACTCAGGATTGGCGACGAGCTCGATATGATCGCCCGCAACACGCTGGCCCCATTTGAATGCTCCGGTGCCGACCGGCGCCTGGTTGAACGCGGCTGTGTTCGGATCGGCTTCTTTCCCCAGAATGTGCTTGGGCACGATGAAGGTTTCGGCCAAGAACGAAAGATAGGGCGCGAAGGCCTCCTTCATCCGCCATGTGATCTCGGTGGGCGAAACCACTGTGATGTCCTGGACGAGCGAATGGCCGCTCGTGCGCCAAGCCCGAAACTTCGGGTTCGTGATGAGCTCAAGGGTGAATTTCACGTCTTCGGCCGTGAAGGGCTCACCGTCGTGCCAGCGTGCATTGTCACGCAACCGGATGCGCCAGTTGAGACCGTCCTCCGAAATGCCGCCGTTCTTTTGGCTTGGCACCTCGGCCGCGAGGTTTGGATGTAGGTCGCCTTGGGGATCCATGCGGACCAGCGCGTCGAAAACCGAGAAATGGATCGCGTCATCGACTTCGATATGCGCCATCAGCGGATTGAACACGGTCGGCTCTTGGGAGAGGCCGACGACGACGCGCCCGGCCGGCCCTGCAGGAGGGGTCTTGGCGAAGGCGGGCTTGCCCAACAGATTGGGCGCGATCAGGCCTGCAGCCCCACCTATCGCCATCAGGCGCAGCGCTTCGCGCCTCGAGTAGTTGGACGTAGTCGATGAATTTTTGGTCATGGTAGTTCCTCTCTTGTTATTTCTTATGCGTTTGCTGCTACTGGACGGGCATTGCCCGGCCGCTCTCCTGGAATCGCCGCTACCAGTTGGCGCGTGTAGGCTGCTTGCGGGTTCAGGAATATTTGCGAGGGCGGTCCGCGCTCGACGATCCGGCCCTTCTGCATCACTGCGATTTCGTCGCAGATCTGGCTGGCGACGCGCAGGTCGTGCGTGATGAAGACCATCGACACGCCCGTCTCGCGCTGGATCTGGTCCAGAAGCTGCAGGATCTGCGCCTGGATCGACACGTCGAGTGCGGAGACCGCCTCGTCGGCAATCAACAGCTTCGGCTTGAACATCAGCGCACGAGCGATGCCGATGCGCTGGCGTTGCCCACCCGAGAACTCGTGCGGGTAGCGGCCAAAAGCGCCGGCATCGAGACCGACATGGGCCAGAAGCGCACGCGCTTCATCGCGCGCTTGGACATAAGGCATCCCGTGCGCCAGCGGGCCTACCGTCATGATGTGACCGACCGTCGAGCGTGGGTTCAGAGAAGCGAAGGGATCCTGGAAGATCATCTGGATCCGCGGTCGAAGCGGGCGGAACTTCGCTTCGGAAAGCTTGGCTATGTCACAGCCCTCAAACAAGATCCCGCCGCCGTCACTGTCCAGCAGCTTGATCAGCAGCCGGCCCAGCGACGATTTCCCCGAACCGCTCTCGCCTACGACCCCAAGCGTGCGGCCGGGCGCCAGTTCGAACGAAACCTCGTTGACCGCTGTCACAGTCCGTTGCGCGCCGAACAGCGCGCTGCCACCGCGATAGGTCTTCACCAGACCCTCAACCTTCAGGATCGGCTCTTTGCTGGCAGCGTCCGGACGGGGGCGATCTTCGCCGGTCAAATGCGGTACGGCTGCAATCAGGCGCTGGGTATAAGGGTGCTTGGGCGACTTCAACACCTGCTCGGCGCTGCCTTGTTCGACGACATGGCCCTTTTCCATCACCACGACGCTGTCGGCGATCTCGGCCACCACGCCGAAATCGTGGGTGATGAACATCACGCTCATGCCCTTGCGCCGCTGAATGTCACGGATCAGTTGCAGGATCTGAGCCTGGGTGGTGACGTCGAGCGCGGTGGTCGGCTCATCCGCAATCAGCACCGTCGGCTCGAGCGCCAAGGCCATGGCGATCATGACGCGCTGCCGCTGCCCGCCCGAAAGCCGGAACGGGTACTGGTAATACATGAGTTCGGGATCTGGCAGGCCTACTTCAGTGAGCAGTTCGATTGCGCGGTTCCGACAGGTTTGTGGCGTGCCGAAGCCGTGCGCTGCCATGACCTCGTCAATCTGCGCGCCCACCGTCATCAGGGGATTCAGCGCTGAGAGCGGGTCCTGAAAGATCATCGACACGACCCGTCCACGCAGGTTGCGCAGCTTGTCTGGCGACATGCCAACGATGTTCATCCCTTCCAGCTGGATGACACCCGATGAGAGGCGGATCACCTTCGGCAGAAGCCCCATGATCGCGTTCGCCGTCACCGACTTACCCGATCCGGACTCGCCTATGATGCAAAGGATCTGGCCGCGTTTCAGATCGAAGGAAATGTCCTTGACAGCATGGGTCCGTTCCATGCCTTGCGGCAAATTCACTGTGAGGTCGCGCACCGAAAGCGCCACATCGTGGGGCGCTACAGCCTGGATGCTTGCGATCATCGAGATCACCTCCCCTTTCAACCGAGCGCGTCCACCCTGTTGCGGACCGCTTCATCGCCCTTTGAGCAGAAGCGCCTCACCCTAGCGGCCGTAGTCCGGCCTTCTCGGCGCTTCGCGCGCTGAGGCTGCGAGTGACGGGTTCTGCTCATCCTGGCGGTTCCCTTATGAAATCCGGTCCGTGTACCGGACTCAGTTTCCCTTTTCTTGGAGAACTCTCCGAGGGGGCAAGCCTTGCCTGTCGAATGTCCTCTAGAGCCTGCCTGCCAAAAGGAAGGGTTGCTCCGTTCTTGCAGCCAGTTTGACTGTTCTGTTTCCGCAGAGTCTTCGAAACTTGGCCCTCGGGCGGCAGGAACTTCTGAAAAGAACATCCAGTTCGGCATTTCACTCTGTTCCCGTTTCGGCGCGGAAACCGGGATCAGGCAACCATATCCTTCATTCGGCAATACGTGGCCATGAGGGATAGGACCAAAGATTTCCGGTGTACATCGACACCATTTGCGGGCCATGGCGCCCAAACGGATTGGTGACCGTGCGGCCCATCGCAATGTCGGCCAAGGCGCTGCCGATCAAGGTCGACGACTGCGCCGTATGCCGCCCATGCCGCAGATGACGTGACTGCATGAAATGTACTCCAGCTTGCCCACGCAGCGAGCTCTTAGCGCAATAATTGCCTGTCCTGGGGACTGCTAAACGCAGGAAATTCCGTCCAGGCACAAACTCCGCAGTCTGCCTCTGCGGGCGGCAGGTTAGGATGGTTCAAATTACCGGAGTCCCATCCATGCCCGCGCCGCTCATGCACATCGACTGCAGCCCTTCTCTCCCTCGCGAGGCGGACGTCGTCGTCATCGGCGGCGGGGTGGTGGGCGTGTTCAGCGCTTACTATCTGGCGCGCCGCGGCCTCAAGGTCACCCTGATCGAGAAGGGGCGTATTGCGGCCGAGCAGTCAAGCCGCAACTGGGGCTGGTGCCGCCAGCAGAACCGGGATGCGCGTGAGCTGCCGATGGCGACCAAGAGCCTCGACCTCTGGGAGAAGGTAGCACAGGAGACCGGCCAAGACACCGGCTTTCGCCGCTGCGGGCTCCTCTATCTCTCACAGGACGAAAATGAGCTGGCAGGCTGGGCAAAGTGGCGCGATTTTGCGAGAACGGTCGGCGTCACCACGCACATGCTGAGCGCGGAAGAAGCCACCGAACGGGGCAGAGCGACGCGCCGCAAATGGAAAGGTGGCGTGTTCTCGCCAGCCGACGGAACGGCGGACCCTTCCAAGGCAGTGCCGGTTGCGGCGCGCGGCATCATGGCGGCGGGAGGCACCGTTCATCAGCACTGCGCGGCGCGCGGGCTGGAATTGAGCGCCGGCCGGGTGAGCGCTGTCGTGACCGAAGCGGGTAGCATCCGGACAAAGACCGTGGTCATGGCCGGGGGCGCGTGGGCTTCTTCCTTCTGCAACCAGCTTGGTATGCGTTTTCCGCAAGCTGCCGTGCGTCAGTCCATTCTGGCCGTGGCGCCAGGCGCAAACGGTCTGCCAGATGCCCTGCATACCGCTCGCATCTCCCTGACGCGGCGCAGCAACGGTGGATACACGCTGGCGATCAGCGGGCGGGCGCGTGTCGATCCAACGCCGCAACAGTTCAGGTTCAGCCGCGAGTTTGTACCTATGTTCGCCCGCCGCTGGCGCAATCTCGCCCCGGGCGCCTTCGAGGGCTGGCGTCAGGGCCACGAAAGCCTGCGCAAATGGACCCTCGACGACATCACGCCAATGGAACGGAACCGGATTCTCGACCCGAAGCCCGACATGGGGCAGATTCGGCTGACATATCGGAGAGCCTGCGAATTGATCCCCGAACTCCAACGGGTCGCGATCTCCGATGTGTGGGCGGGTTATATCGACAGTACACCCGACGGCATTCCCGCAGTCGGCGAAGTGGAGGGGATTCCGGGCTTCATCCTGGCGGCGGGATTCAGCGGTCACGGCTTCGGGATTGGCCCCGGCGCGGGGCATATGATCGCCGACATCATCACAGGCAGCGAGCCTATTGTCGATCCGCGTCCTTATAGGCCCGAGCGTCTGAAGACCGCTGCGTGGGGCAAGGTCGCTGAATTCTGAGAGGACCGTCTTGCCAAGGTACAATCGGTCGCACACGAGATTGAGGCACGATGCGGCCAGCACCAAAAACAGGGAAGTAACGATGCGCGAATATGAGATTGCCGCCATTCCTGCCGACGGGATCGGGCCAGAGGTCATTGCCGCAGGTCTCCAGGCGCTTGAGGCGCTGCAGCAGCGCTGCGGCGACTTCAAGCTGCGCGTCCAGCACTTCGACTGGGGCTCGGACTACTACAAGGCCCATGGTCGGATGATGCCCGAAGATGGCGTGGCGCAACTGAAGCGCTTCGACGCCATCTTCTTTGGCGCGGTAGGCGCTCCCGACCTGCCCGACGATATCACGCTCTGGGGCCTCCGGCTGCCGATTTGCCAAGGCTTTGATCAATACGCGAACGTGCGGCCGACAAGAATATTGCCCGGGATCGTTTCTCCGCTGGCGGGTGTTGGCCCTGGCGATCTGGATTGGGTGATCGTGCGGGAGAATTCCGAGGGCGAGTATTCGGGCCACGGCGGCCGCGCCCATCGCGGCTTCCCCGAGGAGGTCGGAACCGAGGTCGCGATCTTCACGCGCGTCGGCGTCACCCGCATCATCCGCTATGCATTCCGGCTGGCGCAGTCACGGCCGCGAAAGCTCCTGACCGTGGTTACGAAATCCAACGCTCAGCGTCACGGCATGGTAATGCGGGACGAAATCGCAGCGGAGGTGGCGCAAGAGTTCCCTGACGTCGCGTGGGACAAGATGCTAGTCGATGCTATGACAGTGCGTATGACGTTGAAACCTCGGAGCCTCGATACGATCGTCGCCACCAATCTTCACGCCGACATATTGTCGGACCTTGCAGGCGCGCTCGCGGGCAGTCTCGGCGTTGCACCGACCGCCAACATTGATCCCGAGCGGCGCTATCCCTCGATGTTCGAGCCAATTCACGGCTCGGCATTCGACATCGCCGGCAAGGGTCTTGCCAACCCGGTCGCCACCTTCTGGACCGCTGCCCAGATGCTCGAACATCTGGGCGAGAGCGCAGCGGCCGTGCGGTTGATGAGCGCTGTGGAAACGGTGACGAGTGAAGGCGTGCTGACGCCGGACGTGGGAGGGACAGCGACCACGCAGGGAGTGACGGACGCCGTCTGCCGAGCGATCCGCGGTTCGAACATGTGACAGGTTTCCAATGAAGCTCGACAAGATCGACATCAAGATCTTATCCCAACTGCAAAAGAACGGGCGAGTCACGAATGTCGAGCTTGCCGACCTCGTCAACCTTTCGCCGAGCCCTTGCCTGATGCGGGTGAAGAAGCTTCAGGCGGAAGGCTTCATCACCGGCTATTCCGCCCAGATCGATGTGTCCAAGCTCGGACAGACTCTAACGATCTTCACCGAAGTCACGCTCAAGCACCATCAACAGAACGACTTCGCGAGATTTCTCACCGCTATTCAGAAAGTCGATTCTGTCATCGAATGCCATCTGGTGTCAGGCGGTTACGACTATCTTGTGAAGTTTGTCACAGCAGGCATCAGCGAGTACCAGACGATTATGGAGCGCATGATCGAATTGGATATCGGAATCGACAAATATTTCAGCTTCGTCGTGCTGAAGTCACCGATCGTGAAATCCCATTTGCCTCTCGACATCATTTTCGACAAATGAGAAGGCAGCTCCGGCTCCGTCCTCAAGCGGCGGGCGCTCGTGCCAAGCTCCATCTTGTTGCGCGCGGCATTTGTCGAATGACGATGTCCACGTTTCGGGTGAGGCCGTCATTGCCACTCGCCTGTCGTCAAATGGCCTGAATATGAATGATGTATAGGCAGGTAGCGCGCACAGCTTGCGGAGTTGCGACAATCTCGCCTCGGGTCACAGTTGGAGCAAAGGCAACAGGCGAAAAGATGAACAAGATTGACACTTTGATCCACCGAAGAGCTGACGATCGCCGGATGACTGCGCAAGCCTGTGTATCGCGTATTCTCCGGAACGCCAAAGCCCGCGGCGTCGATATCTCTGTTGTCGGATCCCTCGCGAAAAACCGTTTCCGCGTCCACTCTGACGTAGATCTGCTGGTGCACGGACGCACTGATCCGGCGCGCCGGGCCATGGTAGAGCGCTTGGTCGCAGACCAGCTTCGGGGAACGAACATTCCTTATGACCTGATCTTTGCCTCAGACGTTTCGTCCGAACGAGTGCAGGAATTGCTTAATGGCAGCGTTTAAGCATCCGGCGTTCGCAAAACTGTCGCCAAAAATCGACCGCGCTGCGAAGGAACTGCAGCAAGCGAGGAATATCTGGCGAATCGGAGTGAGCTGTCACTCGGCGAATGGGGCGCGATCGCAGCAGTTCGCTGGGCGTCCACAATGTCTACAACAGCATCGAGGACATCCTGCTCAGCCTCTCCAACGACATAGACGGCCTCGTTCCCCAAGGGCCTACGATGCACCAGGACGTGCTCGATCAGATGTCGGCGGAAATTGCAGGCATCCGGCCGGCTGTGCTCGACCCCGAGCTTTATCAGTCCTTGAGTGAGTTACACGGATTCCGTCACCTGGTGAGGCATCGGTACGGTTTTGACCTGAAAACCGACAAGGTCCAGGAAAGCCTCGACAGGGTAAAAGAGGCATTTCCGTCTTTCCTCGAGGCCATTGTTTACTTGGAAACCTCTTACTTAGGAAAACACGCACGACAGTGATGGCGGCGGCGACGGTTCAGGAGGCCGGGCATCTGGTGGTCCCTGAACCAATGGCTCAGTCGTGTGCGCCGGAAGAGATTCTGCGGGCGTTGACCCCTGAGAATTGTCGGCTGGTGGCGCTGATCCATCGGTATCGACCGCAAAGCATCACGGAGCTGTGCAGGTTGGCGGCGCGTCCGCAGCCGAACGTATCCCGCTCCTTGGCGGCCCTTGAGCGGGCGGGAATTGTCTCAATGGCGGGCTCCAGGCCGAAGAGCCGTGCAACGAGTCACGACCGACCTCGCTGAGCTTCAGCGTGGCCGATGCGAGGTCGACGATTCGTGGAGACAAATCGCCCGACCATCATCTTTGCTGCGCGATGGGTGACAGGGGCAAAAGTCGATCAGTGGGTGCGCCGCTGACCAGGTTTGGCAAGTGGCGGACGTGAAGCCTCGGTGACGGCGAGCCAAGCGTTCGTACAACGGAGAAAGAAGCGTCTGGGCTGATACTTAGGCCGGGACACATGCGAGAGACCCGGGCGGCATGAGTTTAGCCCTGGTCAATGCAATGCGCCCGCTGATCATGGCTTCATCGCTGCCCGCACATCCTTATCTTCGAGGGTTTGGTCCAGCGTCATCCGCGTGCGTTCGACGATTCGATCAATATCGTCCTCGGTGCAGCAGAGCGGCGGCGCAAAGCCGAGGATGCCGCTGTTGAAGGCACGGACGACAAGGCCGTTTGCCCACGCGCGCTCGAAGATGCGGCGCCCCGGATCGGCCGCCGCCGGCAGCGGTGTCTTGCGTGCCTTGTCGGTGACCAACTCGATTGCTGCCAGCATGCCGCGACCGCGAATGTCGCCAACCAGCGGGTGGTCGGCGAGCGAGCGAAGGCCTTCCATCAACCGCTTCCCCACCTTCCGCCCATTCTCGAGCAGGCCATCTTCATAGAGACGCAGGCATTCGAGCCCGACGGCCGCGCTCACGGGATGGGCCGAATAAGTATAGCCATGGCCGACAGCCGCCTTGCCGGCTCCGTCCGCGATCGTATTGTACACATGGTCCGACATGAAGACGGCGCCCATCGGCACGTAGCCCGAGGTCAGTCCCTTCGCCGTGGTCATGAAATCCGGCACGACCTCGTCTTCCTCACAGGCGAAGAGAGGGCCTGTGCGGCCAAAGGCAGTGATAACTTCGTCGGCAATGAACAGGATGTCGTGTTCCTTGCACACGGCGTGCAGAGCCTTCAGCCAACCTGTCGGTGGAACGAGGACACCGCCCGAACCCTGGATTGGTTCGGCGTAGAAGGCCGCAACGCGGCCCGCGCCGAGTTCTGCAATTTTGGCCCGCAGGGCCGCGACCGATGCGCCGATGATCGCCTGCGGATCGGAACCGACCGGATTGCGATAGGCGTAGTGCGAGGGAATCTTGTGCTGCCAGTCGTAAGGCACGCCGAAACCCGCGTGAAAAGCCGGG
The DNA here is from genome assembly GCF_040319515.1 of Mesorhizobium sp. M0909. NCBI lineage: Bacteria > Pseudomonadati > Pseudomonadota > Alphaproteobacteria > Hyphomicrobiales > Phyllobacteriaceae > Mesorhizobium > Mesorhizobium sp. M0909. Next base: position 34,639 of record NZ_JAMYOA010000024.1, on the reverse strand, counting down.
ATCGCGGTCAGACCTGACCCTGCCGTCGAGGATCCATGGTAGCCCTGCTCCACCGAGATGAACTGGTCCTTTTGCGGCGTACCCTTGGCATGGTAGTAATAGCGAATGAAGCGGATCGTACTGTCGACCGCGTCGGAGCCGCCAAGCGTGAAATAGACATGGTTCAAATCGCCGGGCGCCAGCTCGGCAAGCCTGGCAGCAAGGCGAATGGCAGGCTCGGATCCGAGCCCGAAATATCCCGTCGCATAGGGAAGCTCTCTTAGCTGCTTTGCCGCTGCTTCAATGACGCTTTCCTGGCCATATCCGATATTTACACACCATAGACCGGCGAATCCGTCCAGCAGGGTTTTCCCGCTTGCATCGGTCACGGTTGCGCCTTTGGCGGATTTGAGCACCCGCACGCCCGTCTCCTCGTGGCTCCGATAGCATGAAAACGGGTGAACCAGATGTGCGCGATCGAGTTCGATCAGTGAGTTTGCCAGCATTTGCTTCCTCCGATTCAGCGTAGTGCCTGCCTTACGAGAGCGTAAGTCCGGTGTGGTGCGGTTTCGTCCTTCAGCTCGTTTTCCAGCGTGATCTGCTGCGCGGTCACGGTTCATTTCGGGCCTGAATTCGCCTAGGCCGAAGATAGCCCGCCGCGGGCAGCAGTTCCTCCCGACCAGAACCTGAGCGATGGGCGTTTTGAGTTTCCTTTGTCGCCGGCGCCGCATCTTATGCCGACGCACGGCTGAAGGATCGCGCTCCCGCCGAAGCTCGAAACGAACTCAGGCGCAACTCTCTGCCAAAGCTCTCACGCAATACAAAACAATCTGCTTCAGGGCGCATCGAATGCGGCGACTAGTCTTCTGCGGTCCTCATTATGATCCTTGCTGTTAAAGGCACGCGGTGCCGACAGGATTGGAAGGATCGACGCCTATGACCCAGTTCAGACCGAAATACATCACCTTCGACTGCTATGGTACGCTGACCAACTTCGACATGGCCGGTGCGGCGAGACGCGTTTTCGGCGCGCAGCTCTCCCCGGCTGGGATGGCGCAGTTCATCAAGGATTTCTCGGCCTATCGCCTCGACGAGGTTCTTGGCGCCTGGAAGCCGTACGGCGAGGTCGTGCACAATTCCGTGGAACGGACCTGCAAGCGCAGCGGCGTCGCATTCCGGCCCGAAGATGCCCAGCGCATCTATGCGGAAGTGCCGACGTGGGGTCCGCACCCGGATGTACCGGCGGGCCTGGCCAAGGTCGCCAAGGAGATTCCGCTGGTGATCCTGTCGAACTCCATGAAGAGCCTGATCCTGTCGAATGTGGAAAAGCTCGGCGCACCCTTTCACATGGTCATCACGGCTGAGGAGACCGGCGCCTACAAGCCCCAGATGAAGGGCTTCGAATATATGCTCGAGAAGCTAGGCTGCGGCCCGGAGGACATCACACATGTGTCGTCTTCATTCCGCTACGATCTCATGACGGCTTATGATCTTGGCATCAAGAGCAAGGTCTGGGTGAACCGCGGCCATGAACCTGCGAACCCCTTCTACGAATATACCGAAATCAAGGATATCGGCGGTCTGGCCGGCGCCGTCGGGCTGGAGCCTGTTCGGGAATTCGCCTGAACTTTGTTTGCTGGCGCAGTCGCACCAGACTGAGGCGCTCCCAGAACGTTAATAGTCATTGGTCGCGATAGAGAAAGGGGCGGTTTTCACCGCCCCTTTCTTGTGGTTCCAACGCTTTAGAGCTGCAAGTGTTTCCACCTGCGTGCAAGATAACTAGTTAAGCCCGCCAACATGAAGCGCCTTGACCTCGAGATATTCCTCGATGCCGAGCTGCGATCCTTCGCGCCCCACTCCTGACTGCTTGACTCCGCCGAAAGGCGCAACCTCGGTAGAGATCATGCCTGTGTTGAGCCCGACCATACCGAACTCCAGCGCCTCGGCAACACGCCATGAGCGCTTGAGGTTGTCGGTGTAGAAGTAGGCGGCAAGGCCGAACGGCGTACCGTTCGCAATGGCGATGGCCTCTTCCTCCGTCTCGAAGCGAAAAAGCGGCGCCACTGGACCGAACGTCTCTTCCGATGCCAGGAGCATCCCCGCAGTAGCTTCTCCCAGCACGACGGGCCGTGCATATTGCTTACCCTCCGGCATAGTCTCGCTTTGGGCGATGATCTGCGCACCTTTCGCCTGAGCATCGGCGATGTGACGCTCGATCTTGTCGATCGCGGCTGCGTTGATCATCGGGCCGATCTCAGTGCCCTCATCGGTCCCTGCGCCAACCTTCATCCGCGTGACGAGCCGGCTCAGCTTTTCGGCGAAAGCGTCGTAAACGCCTTCCTGCACAAGAATCCGGTTCGCGCAGACGCAGGTTTGACCGCCATTGCGGAACTTGGATGCGATCACCCCTTCAACTGCCTTATCCAGATCGGCGTCATCAAAGACGATAAAGGGTGCGTTGCCGCCAAGCTCCAGGCTCAGCCGCTTGATGCTATCGGAAGCGCCACGCATGAGCAGCGCACCGACGCGGGTCGAACCGGTGAACGAAATCTTGCGCACCGTCTGATTGGCCATCAGTTCGTTGCCGATTTCGACGGGCATGCCGGTCACAATGTTGATCACGCCTGCAGGGATACCTGCCCGTTCCGCCAGAACGCCGAGCGCCAGCGCCGAGAATGGCGTAAATTCCGACGGCTTGATGACAACCGTACAACCTGCGGCCAGCGCCGGTGCTACTTTGCGTGCGATCATCGCGTTGGGGAAATTCCACGGCGTGATGATGGCGCAGACACCGACGGGTTCTTTCAGCACCAGAATGCGGCGATCGGCCGTGGGTGACGGAATGGTCGAGCCACCGATCCGGCGCGCCTCCTCCGCAAACCATTTCACAAAAGATGCGCCGTAGCGGATTTCTGCTAACGCCTCGGCAAGCGGCTTGCCCTGTTCCAGCGTCAGCAGGAGCGCGAGATCCTGTTCGTGCTGGCGGATGAGGTCGTGCCAGCGTTCCAGAAATCCTGCACGCTCGGCATGCGTCCTTTTCTTCCAGCCTTTGAAGGCCTCGGCCGCGGCATCGATTGCCGCTCTCGTCTCGTTCTCCCCCATTGCGGGAACGGTGCCGAGAACACTTTGGCTGGCCGGGTCAACGACATCGACCACGCCCTTCGTTTCCGCATCCCGCCAGACACCGCCAATCAGCGCCTGCTGGCGAAAAAGGTCGGAGTCGTTGAACATGCCAATCTTCGTCATCGCATTCATGGTCTTTCCTCTGCCCTTTCAGCTTAACCCTGCCAGCACGGCCTGCATGATCGTTTCAGTCCTGTCCTTGCCTGCGATCGTGCCAATCCCCCGCGCGGTTGCGGACTCGATTGCCGACATCACTTCCGCCGCAGCCTGCCCCTCGCCCAGATGCTCGAGCATCATGGCACCGGACCAGATCGCGGCGATCGGATTGGCGACGCCGAGATGCGCGATGTCGGGCGCCGAACCATGGACCGGCTCAAACATGGAAGGCACGCTGCGATCGGGATTGATATTGGCGGAGGCGGCGTAACCCAGCCCTCCCTGAATGGCCGCTCCAATATCGGTGAGGATGTCGCCGAAAAGGTTCGATGCGACGATTACGTCGAGGCTTTCCGGCGCCAGGACCATACGGGCGGCAATGGCGTCGATGTGGTAGTGCGAGACCTCCACATCGGCATAGTCTTTCGCCACCTCGCGCGTGACCTCATCCCAGAAAACCATGGAGTGTTTCTGCGCGTTGGATTTGGTGACAGATGCGAGCTTCTTGCGACGCGCCCGCGCCTGTTCGAAACCGAAACGGATGATCCGTTCGACACCCGCACGCGTGAAGATCGCAGTCTCAACCGCGACCTCATCGGCCGTGCCGGAATGAACGCGCCCACCGGCGCCGGAATATTCGCCTTCCGTATTCTCGCGGATGCACAGGATATCGAAACCATCGGAGCGGAGGGGCCCCTGAACGCCCGGCAACAGCCGGTGCGGTCGTATGTTGGCGTACTGCGTGAAGCCTTTCCGGATCGGCAGGAGCAGTCCGTGAAGCGATACTGAGTCGGGCACTCCCGCGGACCAGCCCACAGCGCCGAGATAGATCGCATCGAATTTTCGGAGTGTATCGATGCCGTCTGACGGCATCATTGCACCCGTCTCCAGGTAGTAGGCGCACGACCACGGGAATCTTGTGTCATCAAGCACGAAACCGCCCTGCTTAGCCGCCGCCTGCAGCACCTGCCATGCCGCCTGCGTCACGTCCTTGCCGATGCCGTCGCCGGGGATCAGCGCTATCTTGTAGGTCTTCATGGATGGAGGTCCTCATTCGCACTGGCGTCACTGGAACAGTAGTCGACCGCCCGCCGCATTTTCCGTCGAGGTTGATGCCTCCGACGGCGTCGAATCGCGTCAGGCGGAACCTGGAAAGCCGATTGTTCTGGAACCGCCGCGCGCTATTCGGCCGGACCTTGACCACTGAACTCAGTCATAAACGCAGACGTAGATCTTGCGCACGGTCTCGATCGTGCGCCAGACGCCGACGAAACCGGGTTTCATCACGAAACTGTCGCCGGCGCGGTAAGTCTTGGTCTCACCGCCCTTCTCCTCGATTTCGACGAGACCCGAAACGATATGGCAGAACTCGTAGATAGTGCCCTTGATCGAATGCGTCTCGCCGGGCGTCGCCTCCCAGACGCCGGTCAGAACCTTCTCACCTTTCGAGGCATCCTGCGCCCAGGTCTTGAAGGATGGATTGCCCGAAATGAGCCGCTCCGGAGCCGGTAATGCCTCCTTCGGCGCGAAGTCTGGAACTGTGTCGATCGTGATCAGAAGTGACATGTGATGTTTCCTTGTTAGTAGCCGAGTGTCCGATCGACGAGGCCGATCAGTTCTTCTCCGGCGCGGTGGCGCCGAATGTTGTCGACGACGGATTGTGCCGCCGTATGCGGTTGCGTCACCGAGGCGATGTGCGGCGTTATCATCACCTTCGGATGCGACCACAGCGGATGGTTTTCCGGGAGCGGTTCTGGATCGGTGACATCAAGCATCGCCGCAGATACGTGACCGGTGTCGAGCGCGTCGATCAGCGCGGTCTGGTCCAGTTGCGGACCCCTGCCGACATGCAGCAGCTGCGCCCCGGCGGGCAGTAAGTGGAAGAACTCCGCATCGAGCATGCCGTGCGTTTGTTCCGTGAGCGGGAGCAGGCAGACGAGAATATCCGTTTGCTTCAGAAAGCCCGCGAGTTGGTCCGTGCCGTGAAAGCAGGCGACGTCCTCGATCCGCTTTTCGCTGCGGCTCCACCCGGCAAGCTGAAACTGGAACGGCTTCAAGCGCTCGATAGCCGCGCGGGCCAGCATGCCAAGGCCGAGAAAGCCAACCCGGCGTTCGGCCGCCTGTCGAGCGGCAATCGGTTTCCACAAGCACTTTTTCTGCTGCTCAAGATAGGCGGGCATCTCGCGGTGGAGCGCCAACACGCCGAGCGCAACGTATTCCTGCATCATGCGTATGATGCCGTTCTCGACCATGCGCACAAGCTTCACATGGCTTGGCACTACGTCCTGCTTGAACTGGTCGACGCCCGCGCCGATGGAAAACAGCACTTCCAGATTGCGGTAGCGCGAGATCTCGTCCGGCGCCGTCCAGGTGATGAGATACCGCACCTTCTCCGGCTCCATCTCATCTCCGGAATGGAAGAATTCCAGATCCGGGAGCTCGCGCGCGAATATCTCGCGGAAGACCGCAGCACGCGCCGCATCGGAATTGAAAAGAAACGCCATGGCGACCGCCCTTCCTTCAGGCCGCAAGACGCGCGCCAAGCCCCTCGATCATCTTCCGGCAAGCGGCGAGTTCACCGATCTCGATATACTCATTGGGACGATGGGCACGGCCGATATCGCCAGGACCGCAAATGATCGCGTCGATGCCGGCCTGCTGGTAAAGCCCGGCCTCCGTGCCGAAGCTGACGGCCGTGAGCGGCTCCTGCCCCGTCAGCTCGGTCAGAACGGCCGCTAGCGCGCTCCCGTTCGCGGGCGCGAGGGCGGGATAGGTACTCAACTCGTGCCACGCCACATCGAAGCCGCTGTCTCGCAGGGCGAAAAGCCGGGTCTTGACAGGCTCAAGCAGGGAGGCTGGAGAAACGCCGGGCACGGCGCGCACCTCGATATCGGCTGTGCAGTGGCCAGGGATGATGTTGACCGCCTGTCCACCGGCGATGACGCCCACCTGCAAGGAAGAATATGGGGGCTCGAAATTTTCATCGAGCGGCCCGTCGGCGAGGGATTGGCCGTAGGCTACGGCGTTCGCGATGACGCCGACCATGGCGTGCACAGCGTTGAGTCCGAGATCGGGGCGTGAGGAATGGCCGGATCGCCCGGTCACCTCGAGCCGCGCGGCGGCCTTCCCCTTGTGCGCGCGCACAGGCTGCATCCGGCTCGGCTCGCCGACAATCGCGCCAAGCGGCCTCTCGCATAAGCTCGGCAACGCGGCCAGGAGATGCGGCACACCACGGCACCCCGCCTCTTCGTCATAGGAGAATGCGAGATGAATTGGCTGCCGCAGGTTCATCGCCGCAAGTCCTGGGAGCGCCGCCAATGTGCAGGCGAGGAAGCCCTTCATGTCGGTGGTGCCGCGGCCGTATAGCCTGCCGCCCTCTCCGCGCAGGACGAACGGATCCGAGCTCCATTCCGGCTCGCCGGCCGGCACGACATCCATATGTCCGGAGATGATGTAGCCCCGACCCTGGCGCGGGCCGATCGTCACGAAGAGGTTGGATCGGTCGCCCTCGGGACCGGGCAGAACCGTCACCTCGGCTCCGGCTGCCTGACAGTAGTCGCGCATCCAATCGACGATCGCGCGGTTTGGCGTGCCCACAACAGAGGGAAATCCAATCAGCGTCGCGAGGATTTCTTCCACGTTCATGGCGGTCCGCTCTAATCGCACATTATCACCGGGTGCAACCAGCGTATCCGCAGGCAGCAGAGTTCGCTGCCGAATTGCGTCATGCTTTGGCCGAAGATTGCGAAAAAGCACCTCGAACCAGCGAAACCTGCTGGCTTTCCCGTATAATGCTACGGCAAAAGAGGCATGTCGCGACATGGCGATCGATCACAACGTCACACCGCGTGCCTTGCGCATTTGTTGAAGGATCGACTGAGATGCAGAGATCAGTACGCCTGAAATCCTTCGAACTGGTCGCGCGGGACATCAATGATGTCGACGTTGAGCTGCTGCACGCGCTGTCGATCTCAGTCCGCTGGCCTCATCGGCCGAAGGATTGGAACCTACTGCGTCGCGCCGGCCAGGGCATCGTTGCCGTTGACGGTATTGGGCGCGTTTTCGGCAGCGCGATGTGGTTTCCTCACGGGGACGATTTCGCCACCATCGGCGTAGTGATCACAACGCCCCGCACGCAAGCGCAAGGAGGCGGCCGATGGCTCATGGACCTAGTCCTCGAGCAGTGCGGCGATCGCAACTTGGCACTCAATGCTACCCATGCTGCCTATCCTCTTTATGTCTCACTCGGTTTCACGACCGAGGCGACTGTATACATGCGCCAGGGGGAAGTCCCACCGATCCTCCCAACAGTGCCGTCCCTGGACGGTCAATTGCAGGCGCTGTCGAGCGACAGGCTAAAGGAGATCACGGCGCTGGACACCCGCGCCTTTGGGACAAACCGCGAGAGGCTGCTCACGTTGCTCGCGGCCGATGCCTCAATCTGCACTTTGAGCCGCGGCAGCGAGATCGTCGGCTATTCCATGTGTCGCGAGTTCGGGCGTGGTCACGTGATCGGCCCGATGGTCGCGGGAAACGATCTCGACGCGGTTCATCTTACAGCCGTGCATCTGAAGGGACTGGCAGGACGATTTGCCCGCGTCGACACCCGCGAGAAGGATGGCGTGTTTGCCGCGTTTCTCCAGCAGTGCGGCCTCGGCATTGCCGAGACCGTTACGACCATGTCCAAGGGGCGCCGCTTTCTGAACCGGGAAGACAATGGGCCTTGGGTCTATGGATTGGCGGGCCACGCCTTGAGTTGAATGCAAGCACGCTGTCGCCTTCAACCAGCGGTCAGAGGACCAGGTCGATCACTGCGGGCGTCGATCAACCGGCTTAATGCGGTTGCCGTCACGCGGCCGGAACGGCTGCCCCTCGAATCTGCTCCGAAGCCCGGATTCGGTCTCCGCTGCCGGCATTATGAGCGTCCGACGCCCATCCGCCACGCCATCCACGATGACATGGCCGATGCCACGCGAGCACGGCTCGATGCGCGCGTTGAGATGATAAATGTCCCGCAGCAGATGTGAGGTGATGATGTCCCGCGTTGGCCCGCATGCGACCAGCCGGCCGTCCGCGATGACCATTGTCTGATCGCTGAAGCGCAGGGCCTGATTGAGGTCGTGCAGGGCGATCAGCACGACCATGCCTCGCGCCCTGGCAAGTTCCCGCATGAGACCGAGCACTTCCACCTGCCGCGACAGATCGAGTGCTGATGTCGGTTCGTCCATCAGCAGGACCTCCGGCTCGCGCACCAGTGTCTGTGCCAGGCTGGCGAGTTGCCGCTGGCCGCCGGAAAGGTCGCCAATGTTGCGGAAAGCGATGTCGGCGATGCCGAGCGCCGCAAGGGTCTCGTCGATGCGAGCCAGATCGTCGTCGCCCACAGACCAGCCCATACCCTGCTTGCGGGCGAGCAACACTGACTCATAGACGGTGAGCACCGCGTTGGCGGACGTTTCCTGTGGCATGTAGCAGATGCCGCTCGTCCGGCGAATGGCCCCCTCGACATGCATTGCTCCCGGTCCGTGCAGGAGGCCGGCGATTCGCCTGAAGAGCGTCGACTTCCCGGCGGCATTCGGACCGATCACGGCCACAATGTCTCCGCCCTCGAACGCTGGCGTCGTCACATCCCGAAGCCGGAGGCTCGTGCCGTAGCGCGCGCCGAGCGCCTCAAGCCGGATCATCACCATGAGCGCCTCGTGCTGGACAGGATGAGCGAGATGAAGAAGGGGATGCCGATCAGCGAGGTGACGATGCCGATCGGGAAGACCGTCCCCGGGATAAGCGACTTGCTGACGACCGAGCTGGCCGACAGGATGAGCGCGCCCGCGAGGGCCGAGGCGGGCAGGAAGAAGCGTTGGTCCTCGCCGATGACCATGCGCGCGATGTGCGGGCCCACGAGGCCGATAAAACCTATGGTGCCGACGAAGGCGACGGAAATAGCGGCGAGGAGGCTCACCAGGATGAGCGTCTCGAGCCGCAGGCGACCGACTTTGACGCCGAAGCTGGCCGCCTTGTCCTCACCGAGCCTCAACGCCGTTAGCGCCCAGACGCGCCGGGCGAAAATGGGTAAGACTGCGAGGAGAATGAATGTGGTGACCGCAAGCTTAGGCCAGGTGGCCTTGGTGAGGCTGCCCATTGTCCAGAAGACGACTGCCGCCAGCGCTTCCGCCGACGCGAAAAACTGGACGAGCGCGAGCAGCGCGTTGAAGGTGAAAACCAGCGCGATGCCGAGCAGCACGATCGTCTCCGCGCTGACGCCGCGCTTGACGCTCAGCACGTGAATTAGGAAGGCCGCCAGCATCGCCATCACGAAGGCGTTGATCGGCACTACATACTCGACTGCGGCGGGGACAAGCCTCACTCCGAAGGCAAGCGCAAGCGCGGCGCCGAAGCTCGCGGCGGCGGATATGCCGAGCGTGAAGGGGCTCGCCAGCGGGTTATTGAGGATGGTCTGCATCTGCGCGCCGGCCACGGCGAGCGCCGCCCCTACGACAATCGCCATCAGGGCCACCGGCATGCGGATGTCCCAGAGCACCACGCGCACCTGCTGCGGCACGGTGTCGGGGAACACAAGGGCCCGCACGACCTCGCCGAGGTCGTAGCGGGCGGGACCGACCGCAAGGTCGACGCACAGGCTGAAGAGCAGGGCAGCGCCGAGGCCGGCAAGGATCAACTGCCGCCGCCAGACGAGGGCGCGGTAACGCCCTCGTCCATCGGTGCTGTCGAGCGCGGTGCTGACGGCCGTCGATTCAATCGACATCGGTCAGCGAGACCCAGTGGCCGGGCCTGTATGCGATCGGCAGGAATTTCTTGTGCAACTCGCTGAAGGTCGCCTCAGGATCAAGGTCGGCGAAAAGATCGGGATGCAGCCACTTCGCCATCTGCTGGATGGCCACGAACTGATAAGGACTGTTGTAGAACTGATGCCAGATGGCATGCACCGCGCCGTCCTCGACGGCCTTCACGCCGGTCAGCGCCGGCCGCTCGGTCAGCGCCTTCAGCTTGCGCACCGCCTCTGCCTCATCACGGCCGGGGCCGACGCCGACCCAGGCACCGCCCGGTACATAGGCTTCCCACGAGCCGCCGGTGACGATGATCTGATCCGGGTCGGAGGCGATGATCTGTTCCGGATTGAGTGTGCCGAAGGTGCCGGGGATGATGTCCTTGGCGATGTTGTCACCGCCTGCCATCTCAACGAATTTGCCGAAATTGTCGTCGCCGAAGCTCATGCAGCAATCGTCCGAATAGCCGCCGGCGCGTTCGATGAAGACCTTGGGCCTTTCCGGCTTGGCCTTCTCGATTACGTCGGTAACGCGCGCGATCTCGGCGGCGCGCCAGGTGATGAATTCCTCGGCGCGCTTCTCCTTGCCGAACAGCCTGCCAAAAAGGCGCATGCTGGGTTCGGTGTTGGTAAAGGGACGCTCGCGGAAATCGACATAAACCAACGGAATGCCGGCAGCGGTGAGTTTCTCGATATACTTGGCGTCTTCCGTGGCCTGCTTCGACTCGATGTTCATTACGATGACGTCGGGCTTGAGCGATACCGCCTGCTCGACATCGAAAGTGCCGTCCTTGAAACCGCCGAATGTGGGGATATTCGCCATCCTTGGGAATTTTTCCAGATAGGCGGCGTAGTTGTCCGGATCCGCTTGGCTGAAATCCTCGCGCCAGCCAGCGATGCGCTTGAACGGATCCTGGGTGTCGAGCGCCGCGACGAGATAGACCTGCCGGCCCTCACCCAGGATTACCCTCTCGACAGGGACGTTCACCTTGACCTGGCGGCCCGTGATGTCAGTCACTGCAACCATTTCGGCCCTGGCGGCCAGCGTCATCGACAGAGCGACGATAGCGGCCGCCATCGTCGCTGCTGGGATCTTTCCGAAATTCATCGCGCCCTCTCTTGAAATGAATTAGCCAGAGGTGGCTTATAAAAGATGACTTCAATTCTCAAGAAATATCTTTTAGAGCCATTCCAGACTGGTACGACGACAAGGGGTCAGGAATGGCGGGCGAGCCCAATTATTCGCTGCGGGACGAGATACGCGACTATTGGTCGACGCGCGCCGGAACATTCGACCTTTCGGTGGGGCATGAAATCTTCTCACCGCGCGAACGCCTGGCGTGGCACAGGCTGATACTCAAGCACTTGGGGCGCGGGGATGGGCGTCGCGCGCTCGACCTCGCTTGCGGCACCGGGGTCATATCCCATCTCATGCACGACCTGGGTTATGCCGTGACCGGGCTCGATTGGTCAGAGGCCATGCTTGCCCGCGCGCGTGCAAAGGCGACGCAGAGGGAAAGCGGCATCCGGTTTCTGATCGGCGACGCCGAGCGAACCCTTGAAAAAGCAGAAAGCTATGACGTCCTCGTCACCCGTCATCTCGTCTGGACGTTGGTGGATCCGCGAGCGGCATTCGCCGAATGGTTCTCGCTGCTCAAGCCTGGCGGACGGCTGCTGATCATTGATGGTGATTTCGTCAGTAAAACCTGGGTAACCTCTCTGCGACAAGTCCTGGAAAGGGCCGTTGGCCGGACAGTCGGGCCGGTCCACGAACTGGATCAGGTGATGGCGGACCGCCATGGCAGCATCCTGTCACGGCTGCACTTTTCGCGTGGCGCCAAAGCGGACGAGGTCTGCGCGCTTCTGGTGGAGGCTGGCTTTGAGATGCCTGTGGTCGACACCCGGCTCGGCGCAATTCATCGTGCGCAGGCGCGGCACATGAACTTCCTCAGGGCGCTGGAACGTTCGACGCAGCATCGCTACGCGATCTGCGCGACCAAGTCGGCCTGGTAGTTGGGGAATTCTAACGATTTCCACAATCACTTATCGGCGATCGTCGGCTCTCACCCCGCCATTCTGATCTGACATCCGTACCGCAGACAGAATCCGATTGCTCGCAGTGGCCTCTAAAGACGCGACAGCACAGGGCGAAAGACCACCGCGGAAAGAGACTTAGAAAAGAAGCTGTACGGATTGTCCCTGCGCCGAGAGCAGTTTGACGGCCTTCCGGTCAAACGAGACGAAAGTCTCCCCGCCAAGCCAGCCGCCGTCAAAAGCGATCACGCCGTCCGCGAAATCGCCGCCGGCATCGAGGACTGACAGCCCTGCCTCAACTGCCGGCCGGTTGATGACAACATTCGCGGTGTTCAGCAACGCCCGGATCGCCGCGGCAATATTTTCGCGCTCTGTCTGGTACTGCCGGGCCAGAATCCAGGCGAACTCGCACAAGGCCTGCAAGCTCACGGCCACGATGTCCGCTTTGGCCAGCAGGTCGACGGCAATGGCCGCCTGCGCCTCATCATCGGCGACATAGGCGCGCAGCAGCACATTCGTGTCGGCCGTCACCCTCATTCCTTGCCGGACCCGGCCGCAGCGCCCGCTTCCGCTATCGCCTCGTTGATCTCCTCGATGCTGAGCACCCGGCCGTTCGTCTTGCCTCTGAGGAAGCCGTGGAGGTCCCGGAACGACCCCTTCGCCCGTGCAGCCCTCAATTCCGCCCGACCGTCGGGCAGCAGATCAAGCTCGATCTTCTCGCCCGGTTTGATGCCCAGATGTTGCAGCACGCCCTTGCGGAAGGTCACCTGTCCCCTTGTCGTCACTGTCAACGTTGCCATGTTAAACATTTCCTGTTCTTGCGATAAGATAATGCAAATCTGCATTATTATCAATGCAGATGGTCCGGGCCAAGCTTGGCGCCCATGCGGCGACTGAATGGCATTGATGCCTTTTAGAAAGCCGTCAGGCATCGTGGATTCGCGCTCGCCCCCTCGTTCGACTGATTCTGATGTTGGCCGAACCGGTTGATCTGCCCTGCGACGTCGGAGTTGTACAGGAGCCCTCCGTGCCGAGCAGATACTCTACGTCCCGCTTATGTGGCCGTAAGTTGTCAGTCCGCTGCGTCAAGTTCGAGCCGGAGATTAAGAAGAACGGAGCCATCGCCGCATAGGCGTCTGCCTGCGTGGGTCTGGACGGACTCACTCATGCGCAATATGAATTATGAATGGAGATGAGGCCTGCCGTGGCGCCGCGTCGCTAAGGCAGGTGGCGTTCGTTCAATGCTGTTGCGCCGGGCGGGTTGGCCTTCTGGTCTAACGCTGCCCGCAGAAGTGTCGATATTAGGGGATCTGGTCATGACCGACAACAAGCCAGACGTTACGAAGGATTGGCAAGCGACGCAGGGCCAGAAGTCCTCCGCCACGCGTCTTCGCCTTTTCGCCGCACTCTCGTGGATCGTCGCCATTGGCGGCGAGATCTACGGAATCATGCTGCTTCGCCAGAACAAGTTCGATCAGGCACACCTGCCGCTGGTCATCGGCCTTCTGGTCGGCATCGCGATTTTCGCAATCGCCGGGAACTTGCTGTGGAAGGCGGCCAACAGGCACGATCCGGCCCGTGCATCCGACGCGGCCAGGTTCTTCTTCCAAAACCAGCTCGGCGCAATCATCACGCTGATTGCCTTCCTCCCGCTGGTTTTCCTGATCCTCACCGACAAAAACATGGATCCGCGGACCAAGAAGGTTGCCGGCGGCGTCGGCGCTGCGCTGGCCGTGCTCGCGACCGTCATGGGGATCAGTTTCACCCCCCCGTCGGTCGAACAGTATACCCAGGATATGAACGCATGCGCGGCCCAGATCAAGTCGGGGCAGCCCACCACCGCCTGTTCGCCCGATGTCGCCGCCCAGGCGCAGGCGATCGCGACGGACACCGCCGCGGTGACGGCGGCGACGCGGGACGCGAGCCACCCCGCCGGTCAGGATGTCGTCTACTGGATCGCGCCGGAAGCCGGAGCCGCGAAGTCCGCCGAGCCGCATGTTTTCCACCTCTGCGCAGGCGTGAGTCCGCTGAAGGGCAAGACCGTGAATAGTGGCTCCGTGACGGAGGCCTACGCACAGAACGCCGTCCGCATCACGAAGCAGATCGATATGGAACAGAAGCAGTGCGGGTTCACCCCCACAACCAGCACCAACTGAACCCGCCTGCGCTCGATCGCGTCTATCGGGGCCACAGCGCCAGCCCGGAGAACAATGATGCATAGATGGACGGTGTGTATACCCGTAGAGGGTTAAAGGCCCCTACGATCGGCTTTAGAGGAGACTACGTCGATGACGAACGTGCGCGCCCTTGTCCTCGAACGCCAACACGAACTCAAGCTGCGTGACATCGATCTGCCACAGACCGTCGGCCCGGGCGAAGTTCGCATCAAGATCCATACCGTGGGCATCTGCGGCTCCGACGTGCACTACTACACCCATGGCCGCATCGGCCCGTTCGTGGTCGAAGCGCCGATGGTCTTGGGCCATGAAGCCGCCGGCACCGTCGTCGAAACTGGGGAAGGCGTCGAGCATCTGAAGGTCGGCGACCGCGTCTGCATGGAGCCGGGTATCCCCGATCCCAATTCGCGGGCGAGCCGGCTCGGCCTCTACAACATCGATCCAGCGGTCAGGTTCTGGGCGACGCCGCCGATCCACGGCGTGCTGACGCCCTATGTCGTGCACCCCGCCAACTACACTTTCAAACTGCCCGACAATGTCAGCTTCGCCGAAGGCGCGATGGTGGAGCCCTTCGCTGTCGGAATGCAGGCGGCGGCCAAAGCGAAGATTGCGCCGGGTGACACCGCGGTGGTGATTGGCGCCGGGCCGATCGGCACGATGGTGGCGATCGCCGCGCTCGCCGGCGGCTGCGCCCGCGCCGTTGTTGCAGATCTCGCCCAACCCAAGCTCGACATTGCCGCCGGCTACCAGGGTGTGATCCCGGTCAACATCCGCGACAAGAGCCTGCCGGCGGAGGTCAAGCGCCTGACCGACGGCTGGGGCATCGACGTCGTCTTTGAATGTTCCGGCTCGACCAAAGCATGGGAGACGTTGCTCGATCTGCCGCGGCCCGGTGGTACCGTGGTGGTGGTCGGCCTGCCGGTCGCGCCGGTGGCGTTCGATATCGCTACGGCCTCTACCAAGGAAATCCGCATCGAGACGGTGTTCCGATATGCCCACCAATATGACCGGGCGATCGCACTGATGGGATCGGGCCGGGTCGATCTCAAACCCTTGATTTCGGCGACCTTCCCCTTCGAAGACTCCATCACCGCATTTGATCGCGCGGTCGAAGCCCGGCCGGCGGACGTAAAGCTTCAGATCCAATTGCCGGATTAAGGCGAGTTCCAAATCCCCCGGGCTGCCCTCCCGATCTCCTTGATGCGTTGCGTAGCTTCTTGGGCCGCCAAGGCTGGCTGACGGCAGCCCTGAGCGCTTTTGGTGCTGATGCACGGCATTTACCGGCGGCGCTCCCTCCAAGAACAACTCCATACCCGGCGATGACGGGATCCTCTGGGACCACGAGCAAATCCCTTGAGCGCTGAGGGAACCGACACTTGACAAATCGGCGGCCGTCCGACACGTTCTTAACAAAAGACACAACAAACTTACAAAAGTTCAAGTTGGCACAATCTGGCCGATAGGGAGAAGGCCGATGCGTCTCTGTGACCTAGCGGAGATTTGCGCGTGAGCACGGTGACCGTGACCCGCGAAACGCCCAGATGGGCCCTGCCCCGGTTCATGACGGCCGAGCATCCTTTCCCCTGGCTCGCGCCGATCACGGTGATGCTTCTCGTTTTCGGCATCTATCCCCTCGCCTATTCAGTCTGGCTTTCGTTTCACAAACGCAATGTCGTCTCCCGGCAACTTGACTTCGCCGGGCTCCACCAATGGACGCGTGCCTTCTCGGATGCGCGTATGTGGCATTCGTTGGAAACCACGCTGATCTACACCTTCGTCGCGCTTGCGGTTCAGCTTGCGCTCGGCATCCTCATTGCGCTTCTGCTTGACACCGATCGCAAAGGTTACGGGGTGCTTCGGGCGCTGATGACACTGCCGCTGGTGGTGCCGCCTGCGGTGACCGGAATGATGTTCCTGCTGATGCAGGACGGCTCTTTCGGCGTCCTATCGTTTTACCTCTATGCCCTGGACCTGATCTCGCCGGCACAGCCGATCCTGACGCAGCCCGGAACCGCATTGGCGGCGATCCTGCTGGCAGACATATGGCAGTGGACGCCGTTCATGGTGCTCATCATCCTGGCAGGGCTCAGGGCGCTGCCGAAGGAACCTTTCGAGGCAGCGGCGATCGACGGCGCCACCGGCATCCAGACGTTCTGGCGGCTCACATTGCCGATGCTGCGCAAGGTGATAGCGGTTGCGGTGCTGATCCGCGGCGTCGATCTCTTTCGCATCTACGACTACGTTTACATCATCACCGCTGGCGGGCCAGGCACGGCCACCGAGACGCTTTCATTCTACGCGGGGCGAATCTACTTCACCGGAGACTTCCCCTATGCCGCGACCCTGTCGCTGATCGTGCTCGTCGTCTTGATCGTCGTGTCGAACGTCTTCGTCAGGCTGTTCAAGGTGAGATTCTGATGGAGTCGTCGCGCGCTCAAACGATCGCCCGTGACGTGCTCGCCGTCCTGGTGGTGGCGATCTTCATGTTCCCGATCGCGTGGTGGGCCCTGTCGTCCATCAAACCCTATTCGGCGATCTTCGATCGCAGCGGACCGGTCTACACCGGTTTCACGCCGACGCCGGACAACTACCGCGTGACGTTGCTTGGCGTTTCGCGCGTCGACATCGGCATGGAACAGGGCGGCGAAGCGGCCGGGGTCATCAAGGGGGGCGCGAGTTCCTATGATTCCCGCCAGTCGTTGCTCGACAGTGCCATCATAGCCGTCGGATCGACGGCTATGACGCTGCTGCTCGCAACTCTGGCCGCCTACTGCCTGTCGCGAATGCAGTTCAGCGGCCAGCAGTCCTTCCTGTTCTGGATTCTCTCGCAGCGCTTCATGCCGCCAATCGCGATCGTCATTCCGATCGTTTTCATGTTCCGCGATCTCGGCTTGCGCGATACCTATACGGGGCTCATCCTCGTTCACAGTTTGATCAATCTGCCGCTGGCGGTTTTGCTTTTGAAGTCGTTCTTCGACGACGTCCCGCGCGAGGTCGACGAGGCGGCACTGATCGACGGCGCGACGCGCTGGCAGACGTTCCGGCGCGTGGTCCTTCCCATGGTCAAGGGCGGCATCGCTGCGACGGCTGTGCTGTGTTTCATCTTTTCGTGGACCGAGTTCCTGCTCTCACTGTTCCTGACAACGTCGATCCGCACCGTGCCGGTGAAGATTTCGACCTTTGTCACCTCGACCGCAACCGAGTGGGGCTACATCACAGCGCTCGGCACGTCCGCGATCATACCCAGCTTCATCTTTATCCTGCTGGTTCAACGGCATCTGGTCCGCGGCCTCACCCTCGGGTCCCTGAAGGAGTGAGGCGCAGGCGAGAAGAACGACGACAAAAAACGCAACGGAGGAACGATCATGAGCTTCAGAGAACACGACAAGAAGACATTCGTCGCCGATACCTGCAACGACTTTACGGCGCGCCGAATAACCAAACGCGACTTCATGAGGAAGATGGCGCTCGCCGGTGTCGGCTTTTCTGCCTTCGGATCAGCCATGCTAGGTGGCGGCCGCACCAATCGCGGGATCCTGGGCCTCGGGGTTGAAGAAGCCCGCGCCCAGGACGCCGATATGTTGAAGTGGCTGGCCGATGTCGGCAAACCGTATGCCGGCACCAAAATCCGCTACACTTCGGAAGCTACGCCGCCAACGATCGTCGCCAACCAGCTTGTCGCAGGTGAATTCACCAAGGCAACCGGCATTGAGGTGGAAGTCGAAATCGTGCCGCTGGAGCAGGTTCTCGCCAAGGCGACGCAAGACGTGCAGGGCCAGCTGGGCACGTACGACGTCTATTATCTCGACCAGTCCTGGATGGCGACATTTGCCCAGGATGTCGTCGACCCGCGCGAGTATTATGACCAGAACAAAGAACTGGCGATGCCCAACTTCGACTGGGACGATTTCTCCAAGCCGCTGGTCGACGGCATTGCCATGTACAATGGCAAACAGTGCGGAATACCATTCGATATTCCGATCTTCATCCTGATGTACCGCAAGGATCTTTTCGACAAACACAACATTGCGCTGCCGACAGATCTCGACGCCTACCTCAAGGCCGTGCAGGCGCTTACAGAGGCAGAAAAAAGCAACGGCATCTTCGGCACCGCGTGCCAGGCGAAGTCCGGCCACTATTCGCTCGAATGCGACTGGACCTTCGCGTTGTGGGGCCATGGCGGTTCGATCTTCAACAAAGACAAGAAGTTTGTCGGCAATGACGAGCGCGGCGTGGCCGGGCTGCAATTCTATCAGGAGCTGGTCAAGAACTCGCCGCCCTCTGCGACGACATGGACTTGGGACGGCCAGGGACAGGCACTAACACAGGGTCAGGCGGCGATGGCAATCACCTGGGGCGAAGATTTCCCCGGCTTCGACGCCAACGATTCCAAGGTCAAAGGCCTGTTCGAGGCCCTGCCCGCGCCCAAGGAGGTTCCCGGTCGTCGCGCCGCCGCCGATTGCGGCTTCAACGAAATCCCGGCCGTTGGTCACCAGGGCGGCTCGACGATTTCGCTGTCGCAATATTCCAAGAACAAGGAAGCAGCATGGCTGTTCATGCAGTGGGTCTGCTCGAAGGATGTGATGGCGCGGGTATCGACGCTCGGCGGCGGCGCCTCGCCGATGCGCAATTCTTCCTTCACCGATCCTCGCGTGAAGGCGAAGGCCGTCGTCGGGCCTGGAACGACACGCCACTTCGACGCGATCAAATACACGATCGACAACCAGATGGGATCGGAGCCGGACATGCCGATCTGGGCGGATCTGTCGAACAACGACATTCCGGTTGAGCTCGGCAAATTGCTTACGGGCCAAGACTATGGCGGCAATGCCAAGGCGTGCCTCGATGCCATCGCCGGCATTGTCGACGGCAAAGTCAAGGACGCCGGTCTTTAGCGACTCGTCGTGATTTGGGCGAAGGCGGCTTCCACCGCCCTCGCCCTTTGGCAATGTGGCGGCAATGGTTCCGGATCTCGTCATCGGCATCGATTCCTCGACCTCGGCAACCAAGGCGATCGCCTGGGACCGCAATGGGCTGGCCGTGGCTGAAGGTCGTGCACCGCTTGCAATGTCCAACCCGCGGCCGGGCTATTTCGAGCAGGATCCGGCCGAGTGGTGGGCCTCGACGGTTGCGGCGCTTCGTGCTGTCGCGGCAACAGTTTCGCCGGCACGCATTGCCGCCCTTGCGATTGCCAACCAGCGCGAAAGCTTCGGCCTTTTCGACGAGCAGGGCCAAGCGGTCGGGCCGGCGACGCTCTGGCTCGATGAGCGCGCCCGTGGGAAAGCACGGCGCTTCGGCGAGAGTTTCGGCGCGGCACGCGTCCACGCAATATCCGGCAAGCCGCTGGACGTCATTCCTTGCCTTTACCGCATGATCTGGTTTCGCGAGGAAGAGCCCGAGATTTTTGCCCGCGTGGAGCGAATGGCCGAAGTCCATGGCTATCTGGTCTTTCGCTTGAGCGGCCGGTGGGTGACGTCCACCGCATCCGCCGACCCGATGGGCATACTCGATATGCGAGCTATGGACTGGTCCAACGAAATATTGGACGCCGCGGGCGTGGCGCGGGGAATGATGCCGGACCTGGCGAGGCCCGGCAGCGTTCTGGGCCAACTGACTTCGGAAGCCGCCATACTGACGGGCCTGCGGGAGGGCACGCCGATCGTCGCCGGCGGCGGCGACGGTCAATGCGCCGGAACGGGCGCTGGCGTGTTGCAGCCGCGATGCGCTTACATCAATCTCGGCACGGCGGTCGTCTCCGGCAGCTTTGGCACGGACTACGTCCATGACCAGGCCTTCCGCACCGAGACGGCGGTCGCCGATGATGGCTATATCTACGAGACGTGCCTTCGCGCCGGCACTTTTCTCGTCGACTGGATGGCGCGCGAAATGCTTGGCGTCGATCTGCATGGCGCAAGCGGCCTGGCAGCGCTCGAGGCCGAAGCCGCTGCCAGCCCGATCGGCGCAGGCGGCATAATGCTTCTTCCCTACTGGCAGGGCGTCATGGACCCGCACTGGGACAGTAGGGCCCGTGGTGTGATTGCCGGGCTGTCCGGCTCGAGCAGCCGCGGCGACATCTATCGTGCCGTGCTGGAAGGTATAGCGCTGCATCAGGCCGCGACAAGTCAGCGGGCCGCCGCAGCGGCCGCCCAGACCATCGGCCAATTCATAGCCATCGGCGGAGGAGCGAAATCCGACCTGTGGATGCAGATTCTGGCGGATGCGCTCGATCATCCCATAAAGCGTTCGACGACGGTGGAAGCCTCCTCGCTTGGCGCGGCGATGGCGGCGGCAAAGGGCGTGGGCTGGTTTTCCTCCATCGCCGAAGCGTCGCTCGCAATGGCCAGCGAGCCGGCCAAAACCTTCGAACCGGACGCGAAACGGGCCACGCTCTACGCCGAACTTCTTGCGATCCATGCCGATCTTTGGCCAACGCTTTCAACCTGGAACCAGCGTCTCGCGGCCTTCATGGAGACCGATCATGGCTGAAGCGAGCAACTGGAACGCCTTGATCGAGGACGTTGTCGCAGGACGCTGGACAGATCCCAAGACAGGCGCAGCCGCGGTCCTGCCGTTCCAGACAATCGAATTGCTGGAGACGACGGAGGGCCGCGAGGGGGATCTCGTTGCGCCCCTGGCGCTAGGCAGCCGCATCGCCGTGGTCTCCGACATCAACACCGTCGATGTGATGGGCAGGCGCGTCGCGAAGGCGCTGCGTGCCATCGCCGAAATCGACGAAATCGTGCTGCCTGACGGCCTCGACTGCGATGAGGCAACGATCCAGATGGTCAGGGAGAAGACGCGTCACGCCGAAGGCGTCGTGGCCGTCGGGTCCGGCGTCCTCAACGACAGCTGCAAGCATGCAACCTTCCTCGACCAGCGGCCCTATGCCGTCTTCGGCACGGCGGCCTCGATGAATGGCT
The DNA here is from genome assembly GCF_040319515.1 of Mesorhizobium sp. M0909. Classification (NCBI taxonomy): domain Bacteria; kingdom Pseudomonadati; phylum Pseudomonadota; class Alphaproteobacteria; order Hyphomicrobiales; family Phyllobacteriaceae; genus Mesorhizobium; species Mesorhizobium sp. M0909. Next base: position 13,469 of record NZ_JAMYOA010000024.1, on the reverse strand, counting down.
ATGGCGCCTCGACAGCGTCGGTGACGTTGGCTTCAGGGCTCAAGATCTCGCTGCCCTCGCATGCTCCGCGAGGCATCTTCCTGGACCTTGGCGTGTCGGCTGCAGCACCCAGTTGGCTCAGCGCCGCCGGGCTTGGCGACAGCCTCTGCCGCTCCACCGCCCAGACCGACTGGTGGGCTTCGCATCGGCTGTTCGGCACTTACTATTCCGAGGTGCCTTATCTGCTTCAGGCGGGCGATGAGGAACCGATGCTGGCCCATGCGCCTGGCCTTGCCAGGCACGACATCACCGCCGTCGGACATCTCCAGCGCGTCCTGACGCTGTGCTCGATGGGCGTGTGCTTTGCCGGCGTTTCCCATCCCGGGTCCATGGGGGAGCACCAGATCTCCCATTGGGTCGACATGTTCGCGCAAGCACATCATCCAGGCACCACGCACGGCCAGCAGGTTGGGGTTGCCTCGCTGGTCATGGCGCGTCTGCAAGCGCGGCTGCTGGACATGGAAGAGCCGCCGCAGGCAAAGCCAACCGTCATCGACGAGGCGGCGATGCTGGCACGCTATGGAGCGCAGCTTGGACCACTTTGCATTGCCGAGATGAGGAAGACAGCACTCGACGCCAGCCAGACGGAAATCTTCAACCGGAAACTCGCGGAAATCTGGCCGGCCCTGCGCCAGGAGGTTCGGCCAATGGCAATGCCGGTTGCCCGCATGGAGGCAGCACTGAAGGCTGCGGGGGGGCCGGTCACCGGCGCGGAACTAGGCCTGCCGCGCGCGCTTTGGCACAATGCCATTCGCTATTCGCGAGAAATCCGCGGCCGCTGGTCCTTTGTCAATCTGGCCGCCGATGCGGGACTCTTGGAAGAATTTCTGGACAGCGAATGGTGAGAGCGCATCCGATCGCCAATGGCTCGCATGGCGAAAATGAGATCCAACCGGCAAGGGCAATCGAAGGGTAGCAATTTATGGCGTCTGTCACCATCAGCAACATAAAGAAGGACTATGGCGCCCTCTCGATTATCGATGGACTCGATCTCTCGATCGAGGATGGCCAGTTCGTCGTTCTGTTGGGGCCGTCCGGCTGCGGCAAGTCCACGTTGTTGCGCATGATAGCCGGTCTCGAGCCCATCACGTCCGGTGAGATCGCCATAGGCGACAGGGTCGTCAACACGCTTCATCCCAAAGACCGCAACATCGCGATGGTCTTCCAGAATTACGCGCTTTATGCGCACATGACCGTCTTCGACAACATGGCCTTTTCCATGCAGTTGAAGAAGCGCCCCAACGAAGAAATCAAACAGAAGGTCGGGTGGGCGGCATCGATCCTCAACCTGACTCCCTATCTGGAACGGTACCCTCGCCAGCTTTCGGGCGGCCAGCGGCAGCGTGTCGCCATGGGCCGCGCCATCGTGCGGGACCCAACTGTGTTCCTGTTCGACGAGCCGCTGTCCAACCTCGATGCCAAGCTGCGGGTGCAGATGCGCACCGAAATCAAGGAACTCCACCAGCGACTGAAGACCACCACGGTCTATGTCACGCATGACCAGATCGAGGCCATGACCATGGCCGATGTCATCGTCATCATGCGCGACGGCCGTATCGAGCAGATCGGGCGCCCGCTCGATGTCTACGATCACCCGGCAAACCTGTTCGTCGCCTCTTTCATCGGCTCGCCCGCAATGAACATGTTGCATGGCGAGGTGGCATCCGAGCGCGACGCCTGGGTGGTGCGGACGGACGAGCTATCCCTCCCGCTACCGCCAGGGGCTGCGGTCCGGCCCGGCCAAAAGGTGATCTACGGCATTCGCCCCGAACATCTTCGACCCGTGGTCGACGGGCGCGGCATCCCGGCCAGGATTACGGTTGTCGAGCCGACCGGCCCCGAAATCCACATCTTTGCCAGCATGGGCAACACCGCGATCTGCTCGGTGCTGCATGACCGCATGGAGTTCTCTCCTGGAGCTGTAATCCATCTGGAACCGGCGCCTGAGCGAATCCACCTGTTCGACCAAGGCAGCGGCGAGCGACTGGACAAGGGAAGAAGTTGAATGGCCCAGGTCGTTATCCTCGGCGCCGGCGTCATGGGCTCTGCCATGACGCTTCCGGCCGCTCACGCGGGTAACCGCATCACTCTTGTCGGCACCCATCTCGACGAGGAGATCGTCGACTCGGTGGCCAGCACCGGTCGTCATCCGCGCCTCAACACCACACTGCCTGATGTGGTGGCCGCCAGGTCCTGGACCGAATTCGGGGCAGCGATGAACGATGGACCCCATCTGCTTGTACTCGGCGTCTCGTCGGCCGGCATTCCTTGGGCGATCGAGCGCATTGCCGAAAGCATCAAGTCGCCCGTGCCGATACTGATGATTACGAAAGGACTTGCGGCAAGCGACGAAGGCATCGACATCCTGCCACATCTGCTTGCCCGCGAGATCGAGCAACGCACCGGCTTGTCAGTCCCGGTGATGGCCGTCGGCGGACCGTGTATTGCCGGCGAACTGGCGGCACAGCGCGATACGTCTGTGATCGTTGCCGGACACGATCCCGACCAGGTGGCCGCGGCCTCCCGCCTTCTGCGCGCGCCCTTCTATCACGCGCGATCGTCATCCGATCTCGTCGGCGTCGAGATCTGCGCTGCTTTCAAGAATTTCTACACACTCGCCGTTGGGGCTCCCGTCGGACTGCTGGAGCGCGACGGCAAGGCGCCCAATGGTGCGCTCATGCACAATCTTGCCTCGTCACTTTTCTCGCAGTCCCTCGCGGAGATGGCGATTCTGGTCGATGCTCTGGGCGGAAAAATCGAAACAGTGCTGGGGCTGGCAGGCTCCGGCGATCTTTATGTGACCTGCCAGGCGGGCCGTAACGGTCGCATGGGGCGCCTGCTTGGCCGCGGCCTGCCCTATTCCGTGGCGAAGCGCGAACATATGAGTTCGGACACGGTCGAGGGAGCGCAACTGGCGCTGGACCTTGGTCCGACTTTGAAGAATATGATGGCCCGGGGTGTACTTCCCCATGATCGCCTGCCGCTGACGACCGCCATCATCGACGCGGTTTGTCACGATGCTCCGCTGGTTTTGTCCTTCGACCGCTATCATCGAGGCTAGCGGAGCCGGGGAAACTCGATTGATGCCTCATATCGATGAGCACATGGCTCGGCCGAGCCCGCTCTGGACCCGCTGCCGCGGAGTGGACAGGATGATCTGATGGAGAAACCCGCACGAAAGAAACGCGACGGCCGCCAAGCTGTAACGAGTTCGGTCACGGCTGATCGTGAGGAAGGGCTGCTCGTGCGCGCCGCCTGGCTTGCTTACGTCGGTGACCTCACGCAGGCGCAAATTGCCAAGTCTCTTGGCCTGACCCGCCTTCGCGTCAACCGGATGCTGGCGCATGCGCGCCAGCGGGGGATCGTTCAGATTCGCATCAATTCGAAGGTGGCGAACTGCATCGAGCTGGAGCACCGGCTGCGGGACGCCTATGGTGTCTCGGATCCAATCGTGGTTCCGACACCACCCGATCCCGCGCTGGTGCCACAGGTCATCGCAGCCGCCGCCGGTGAGGCCCTGTCGCTCAGAATCCGCGACGGGATATCGGTGGGCGTGGGATGGGGACGGACGCTCCAGCTTAGTCTGCGGTCAGTGACCGTACGCCCGGTCAAAGGAATGTCGGTCGTTTCCCTGCTTGGTGGGCTCACGCGCGGATCGGCGATCAACATCTATGAGATCGCTTCGCGGCTCGCGGCGCTTTTCGATGCGGAATGCTTCTACATCGCAGCACCGGTGTTCACGGACACGGAGGCCACGCGCGATCTGCTTATGCGCCAGTCCATTCTGGAAGACGCCTTCACCCATGCCCGCGACGTTGACGCCGCTTTCGTTTCGGTGGGCGCGGTGCACAAGGACGCCACCATTTTTCGGATCGGACTGGTAGGCGACGATGATCTCAAATCGCTCCGCGAAGCGGGAGCCGTCGGCGATATTTGCGGCCACTGGATCGGCGCCGACGGACAACTCGTCGATCACCCACTAAACAATCGCGTTATCGGCCTCGCGCCCGAACATCTGCGCGACGTCGACACTGTGATCCTGCCCTCCGGCGGCCTCGACAAGGTTCCGGTGCTGCGCGCCGTGTTGCGTCTGGGAGTCGTCGATGTGCTGATCATCGACGAGAAAACCGCTGAGGCGATCCTTGCGCAAAAGCCCTAGCGCAGACTGACCTCTACCAGCAGAGCGGCTCGCGACTGATCGCTTCTTCGCGTCACAGAACCTCGTGGATTTCCTCGATCGAAGTCTCGCCGATCCGCTTGTCGAGAACGATCTCTCCACGCGCCATGGCCACGACCCGGTCGCAGCATTCGAAAACATGATGCATGTTGTGGCTGATGAAGACGCTGGTGATCTTCTGGGCCTTGAGCGCGCGAACGAAGCCAATCACCTTTCGCGTCTCCTTCACCGAAAGATGATTGGTCGGCTCGTCGAGAATCATGACTTTCGACTTGAAGTGCATGGCCCGGGCGATCGCCACGCCTTGGCGCTGGCCGCCCGACAGTTCGCCGACCAGCGCGTCGGGCGACCTCAGATGCAGATCGACGTCGGCGATCGCCTTGACACTTTCATCACGCATGCGCTTCTGGTCCAGGATGCCGATGCCGAAAACCGAGCCCTTCACCGGCTCGCGTCCGATGAAAACGTTGCGGGCGATGGTCATGGTCGGCACCATCGAATTGTACTGGTAGATCGTCTCGATGCCGCGATCCATGGCGTCGCGCGGGTTAGAGAATCGGACCGGTTCACCTTCGATCCTGATCTCGCCGCCATCGGGCTTTTGGGTGCCTGACAGGATGTTGATCAACGTCGATTTGCCGGCGCCGTTGTCGCCGACGAGGCCCAGTGCCTCGTCTGGGTAGATGTCCAGTGTAACGTTCTTCAAGGCGTGGACGCCGGAATACCATTTCTGGAGTCCCTTGATCGCGATGATGGGTGCCGCCATGATCAGGTCTCCACCTTCATTGCCCTGCCCCGCTTTCGCAGCCAGGCATTCACGACGACCGCGAAGATAGTCAGGAAGCCGATTGCCATCTTGAACCAGTTGGCGTCAACCTGGCTCAGCACCAGTCCGTTGTCGATGACGCGAATAAGGGCAGCCCCTATGATGCCGCCGAAGATGGTGCCGATGCCGCCAGCCAGCGAGGCGCCACCAATGACGGCAGCCGACACGGCTTGCAACTCCAGCCCCTCGCCGATCGAGGGCAGCGGCGCGCCGAGCCGCATCACCTGGATGGTGCCGGCAAAGCCGGCGAGCACCGAACAGATCATGAAGCAGGCGACCTTCACCCGGGCCGTCGGGATGCCCATCGATTGCGCGGCAGGCAGAAAGCCGCCGGTGGCGCGCACCCAGTTGCCGAAATTCGTGCGCGACAGAAGCACCGTCGCCAGGATTGCCACGGCGACAAACCAGAAGAACGACATGCGAAAGAGGTCGCCCGGTCCCACATAGATCGTAAACAGCCATTTGGGCAGAGCGTTGGCCGGGATGACAGGAGGGAAGCCGCCGGAGATTACCACCGTCAGCGAACGCGCGATGAACAGCATGCCAAGCGTGGTGATGAAGCTTGGTATCGCGAAACGAATCGTTATGAACCCGTTGAAGAAGCCGATCAGGGCGGCGATCGCGAGGCCGGCGGCAAAGGCCGGCGCGAACGGCACGCCGGCCGCCAGCATCACCGCCATCGTCATCGGGGTCAGCGCAAAGACGGAGCCCACGGAAAGATCAAACTCGCCGCATATCATCAGCAGGGTCACGCCGATCGCGACCAGCCCCATTTCAGGCAGCAGCCCAAGCATTCCGCGCACGTTCTGTGTGTTCAGAAATACGCCGTTCGAGCGTATCTGAAAGACGAGAAGGAGGAGGAGCAGGAACACGACCGCGGCAAGCTCCGGCTTCTCCAGATAAATCTTCATCAAGCGCTTCATCATTCGCTCCGGCTTGGGATTGTTTGCGCTGGCTTGCCGCATCGGCAAGGGATGGCGGCAGTGTGTCTTCTACCGCCCTTGGCGGGGAGATGCGGTGGCAGGATAAGGGGTGGAGCTAAAGCGCCCAAAGGCCACGCGGCCTGCCCCCAACCCTTGCCTCCTTCCCGTAAAGAACGAGGAGAGGACGCCGGCTTCGCCGCCTACCGCACGCCTTTTGCGGCCAGTTCCTTGAGCTTCGGCACGTCTTCCTTGACGATGATGCCCTTGCCGGTGTCGATGTCTGCCGGCAGAAGACCGACGTTCTTGGCGAGATAGGCTTCCATCACCGGCATGAAGCCCTGCATGTAGGGCTGCTGGTCGACCTGAACCTGGATATAACCCGCTTCCATCTGTTGCAGGACTTCCGAGACGATATCAAAGCCGCCCATCAGCACCTTGCCCGGCTCGACGCCGCGATCGATCAGCACCTGGGCGACATATGCATGCCAAAGGCCGGTGTCGAAATACACCGTGGTGTCCGGGTGGGCAGACAGATAGGCGCCAACACGATCGGCGACGACGGCGCCATCTGTGCCGGTGTCGAGCCGTTCGATGACTACTTCGCGTCCGCCATTCGCGGCCTTGTATTCCTCAAGGAACTTCATGACGCCGGCTGCGCGCTGTTCCGACCAGTTCTGACCGGGCGCGGAGACGCCGACGAGCGCCCTGATCTTGCCTTCCTTGGGGAAGAACTCGGACATCTTCTTGCCGAGTTCGTAGCCGGCGGGAATGAAGCCCTGGCCGATGAAAGCCTGGCGGGCATTGCCGGCTGCACCCTCGGTGTCGTCGACGTTGGACGCGATGACCGTGACGCCGGCAGCGCGGGCGTCGGCGATGATCTGGTCGAAGGCATTGTTGTCGACGATCGAGGTGATCAGCGCGTCCGGTTTTGCCGCGAGTGCCGCCTGCATGTTGGCCGATTGTTGCTCGATCGAGCCTTCGGTCTGCGTGAAGACCATCTGGCAATTGGCCTGGATCTTGGCGCAGGCATCGTCAAACCCCTTCTTCACCGCCTGCCAGAACGGGTTCGACGCCGACGAATGATGCGTGAAGACGATGTTCATCGGCTCCTGCGCGCGTGAGCCGATTGCCGAGCCTCCAGCCAGTACTGCTCCCAAGGCTGCCGAGATAAGTAGCTTCTTCATGGTTCTCCTCCTCCGTAGAAAGCTGCTTCAGGTTCATTTTCAGAGAGTCGATGCGTCAGTCACCCGTCGAAGCGCCGTGAAGGCGCGATCGATCTCCGGGTTCAGTTCCATGCCGAGGCCCGGTCCGGGAGGCACGGTGATCATGCCGTTCTTCACCTGCGGCAAAGCGGTCACAAGGTCGCGGTACCAGGTCTTGTAAAAGGCCCTGACACTCTCCTGGACAAGCGCGTTCGGCGCATTCAGCGACAGGTGGGTCGATGCGCCGAGCACCACTGGACCGGTGCAGTCGTGTGGCGCGACCGGCAGGTGCCATGCCTCAGCCATGGCAGCGATCTTGCGCGCCTCCGAGAGCCCGCCGCACCAGCTGATATCGAGCATGATGACACCGGCCGCTCCAGTTTCGAGAAGGTCGCGGAAGGCCCAGCGGGAACCGAGCGTCTCCGAAGCCGATATCGGCGCCAGCGAAGCCTCGGCATAGCGTTTCAGGCTGGACAGGCTGTCCATCCTGATCGGATCTTCGTGCCAGAAGGTCTTGTAGGGGGCAAGCTCGCGAGCGATCTGGATGGCCGGCAGCAGCTGCCACATTGAATGGAATTCAACCATGATGTCCATCTTGTCGCCGACCGCATTACGGATTTTCTCGAATGGCGCCAGCGCGGAATTCAAGTCGGGCTGCGATATATACTGGCCGCGCGTTTTCTCGGCGGCCATGTCGAACGGCCAGATCTTCATGGCCGTGATGCCTTCCTCCAATAACGAATGCGCCAGTTCGTCGGCGCGGTGAAGGAAGCCGTTCAGATCATCATAGGCGTCGCCGGGCTTATCGAGCCCGTAGTTGGCCGTCGTCTGGCCCGTGGCCTTCTTGATGTATTCGGGTCCGGCACAGGTGTTGTAGGTCCTGATCTCGTGCCTGGTGAACCCGCCGAGGAGCTGTGTGATCGGCTGACCCGTGGCCTTTCCAAACAGATCCCAAAGCGCGATGTCGAAAGCGGAATTGCCCCTGACTTCCGCGCCCGTCGATCGGAAACCGAGATAGCCGACAAGATCGGCGGCGAGCAGGTCGATCTGCAAGGGGTCGCGACCGATCACGCGCGGCGCGACATATTCGTGCAAATAGGTCTCGACGGTCTCGGCCATGAAGAAGGTCTCGCCCAGTCCCACGAGGTCTTCGTCCGTGTGAACCAGGACCCAGAGAAGGTTCGGCCGCTCCTTGAGCCGCAGCGTTTCCAGTTTCGCGATCTTCATTGCCCCCGTCCTCAGGCGATGCCGGCCGCCAGCAGGGCCTTGACGCTCTCGTCAAAATGCCTCGCCATCAGGTCGCGAGCAGACTGGGGATCACCGGTCTCGATTGCTTCGGCGAGCTCGATATGGATCTGGATCATCTCCAACTGCTCGGCATCCGAAGGGCGGCTGCGCCAGCCGATCGGCCAGGTCTGGCGCGATACGCGCTCGAACGCGCCTACGATGAGGCTAAAAACCGGATTCTTTGCCGCCTTGGCGATTTCGAGGTGAAAGGCGAGATCGTGCTCCATGACCTGTTCCGGTCGCTGGAAATTCTCGCGCATGGCAAGCGCGTGCGCCCTGATCCTTTCCACTTCGTCGGCGGTTCTGCGCAAAGCCGCCAGCATGGCGGTGCGGGTCTCGATCGTGCGGCGCACGTCGTAGATTTGCTGCACCGTGATCTGCTCGGTGTGGACACCATGCTCGATCACCAGCGACATGGCGCCATAGTCCAGCTCGGCGACGGTAGCCCGCCTGCCTGCCCTGAGGTCGATAAGCCGCATCGCGGCGAGCGAGCTGAAGGCCTCGCGCACCACAGTACGCGAGACGCTCAATTGCCTCGAAAGCGCGGCCTCGCTGGGCAGCCGGTCGCCTGGTCCGAGTTCATGCGTGCGGATGTGGCGCGTGATCTCGCCGATCGTATTGCTGACCAGGCTCGCTGCGTCGGAATGTTTTGCGGCTACCACCGTGCTCACGCGATCTCCAGTTCAGAAGGCAAACCTGTATGGCAGGTTTTGCAGAGGTGTTGTTAGTACCTAGAAAAGCTGTATGTCAAGCTCAAGTCATTGCCGGGAGACCGTCGGCATCGTCGCCGGAAGAGCGGTGACCCGACGCTTGCATATCCGCTGCTCTTGATGCGACAGACGGCGGTCGGCCGGGTGCGGCGCGCCTGCATGATCGGACAGGCAATCATCTCGCTTGGGCAGGCTGGACAGTCTCATCGTGAACCCCGGCGGGCGCCCGACCATGCCGTCGGAAAATATCTCAGCGGACTATTCACTGATATTTCGATCGACGCACCCCATATGGGTGGACAGATTGTCACTTGAGGATTTGCCTATGCTGATTTCGCGTTGGGGACGGATTGCAGTTTTGTTCGCCGGATTGTTCCTGGCATTTTCGACGGTCGCTGTGGACCATGCCGATGCGCGCCGTGGCGGCAGCTTCGGCAGTCGCGGCATGCGCACTTTCCAGCCGGTCCCGCCGACCAGAGTCGCGCCGCAACCGGCCGCACCGGTCGAGCGCTCGATGACGCCTAATGCGGCAACGAACAATGCGGCCCGTCAGCCGCAGGCATTCCAGCGCCCAGGGTTCTTCAACGGCCTCGGCGGATCGATGATGCGGGGGCTGCTCCTCGGCGGTTTGATCGGCGTTCTTCTGGGCCATGGGTTCGGCGGCTTGGCCGGCATGTTGGGTCTTTTGCTCCAAGTCCTGCTGATCGGCGGCGTCATCATGCTGGCGATCCGCTTTTTCCGCTCGCAATCGACATACAACCCAGCGCCCGCTACGGCCGGTGCCTCGCGGGGCACCGGGACCTTTGGGCGAAACGCAGCAGCTGGGCCCGAGCCGAGCAACGGTACAACTTTCCCCATTCCAGGCATCGGGTCAGGATTTGGCGGAACGAGCCAAGCCAACGCTTCCGATGAGATCACACTCACGCAAACCGACCTCGACACGTTCCAGCAACGGCTGACGGAAGTTCAGGAGGCATTCGGGCGCGAAGATCATGCTGCTTTGCGCCGGTTGGCGACGCCCGAGATGGTGTCCTATCTGTCCGAGGAACTTGCCGACAATGCCAAAAAGGGCGTCAGGAACGACGTGTCGGACGTCAGCCTGTTGGAGGCCGATATTGCGGAAAGTTGGCGGGAGGGTGACCGCGACTACGCGACGGCTGCTTTGCGCTATGAGTCTCGCGACGTAACCCGCGATCGCAGCAGCGGCAAGATCGTTGAGGGCCAGGCCGATCAGCCGACCGAGACAACCGAACTGTGGACCTTCATGCGCCAGAACAGCGGGGACTGGAAGCTCGCCGCAATACAGCAGCCGAGCTGATGTGCTTGCCTTGATTGAACTGTCTGGCCCAGAGTTGTTCAGGTTTCTCGCTACCGCTCGAAGGCCAGCCCGCCCCTTCCGCGCGCTTGATCTTGAGTATGGTGCGGTCAGAACACGGAACTCATGAGCAGCCCTTGTCTTCGTGGTCAATCCGTCACGGGCTGATGCGGTAGCTCGGTAGGGCGCGGCGGCGCCGACTTGGGCGGATCAGTCAATCGGTTCTTCAGAACATCAATGAGGCTGATGGTGATGGCGATCACCGCCGGGCCGAGGACAAGGCCGGATGCCCCAAACAAGACAATGCCGCCGACCGAGCCGACAAAGGCCACGACCGTGTGGAGGCGTAACCGATTCCCCACAAGCATCGGATAGAGCAGATTGTCGATGCCGCCGACAATGACGCCGCCCCAGACGGTCAATATCGCCGCGCTGGCCCAAGCCCCCTCCAGCGCGAGATAGACCGCTGCGGGCACCCAGATCACAAATGCCCCGAGCACAGGCACTATGGCAAGAAGTCCCATGACAAGGCCCCAAAAGACTGGGGTCGGCAGGCCGAGCCACCAGAACATCAGGCCACCCAATGTTCCCTGGACGGCGGCGACGAACACGGTGCCGAGCAGTGTTGCATGGACGGTCTCCGCAAAGCGGGACAAGATGTATGCTGTCTCCGGAGCGCGCAGGGGCGAAAGGCCCGCAACGGCTTGCAGGGCATGTTGGCGATCGCGCAGAAAATAGAACAGAAGATAAAATGTCAGCCCGAACATCGCGACCTGATAGATGGAGCCACGCAACAGCGAGGTGCTTTGTCCAGTCAGCCATTGTACGAATGCTGCGACGGAGCCGGCCGGATCGAATTGGTTCTCGATCCATTGGGCAATGACCGAAAGCGTGGGATAGCCAGACATGAAGCCGTCTGCATCCCAACCACGGATGACCTCCTCCAGATAAGTCGCTCCGTTTACCGCCTCGCGAACGAGCTGTTGTGCGACGAGTGCCAGCGGCAGCCCGACAGCAATCGCCGCGACGCTTACCGATATCAGCGCTGCCAGGTTTCGATTTCCGACCCGTCTCTCAACCCAACGATGAGCCGGAGACAGAATGACTGCCAGGACGAGAGCCCAGGTCAATGCCGGCAAAAAAGGCCACGCAAGCAGATAGCAGACATACAGACCGATCGCTGCGGCTGCCAGAACGCCGAGCAATCTCAATTGTTTCACGTCCGGCATCTGTTTCAGATCAGCCCCTCTCGGGTCTCGCAAGCCCAGCGAGCCTAATTGGTTTCTCAAAAAAAGGGCAGCGTCGGTTGCGGGAGCCTTCCGGCGAGGCTGCCGAGGAGGCGCTTCGAGTGATCTTGAGGGGATTTGACGGCATGCAATCGAACCTGATGTCGCTCGCCTGCGCTTTGACGGCCTTTCAGCTCGTCTGTGACTGGCAGATGGGGCTTGAGCAAAAGCGACGACAGGAAAACGTCTCAGAACTCCCACGGAGATGTCAGAACGAGTCCTTCCGTCTCGAAGTCAGTCAGATTGCGCGTGGCGAGGCGGCCACCGTTTACTCGAGCGATCGCCGCGATCATGCCATCGGGTGCCGACATGCCGCGTCCCTGGCGAGCAGCAGCACCCATAATTTCCCATAAACCAGCGCAGCTTCTTCTCTCAGACCGAAGGTGCGGTCTGCGAAACGCCGGCGCCAGTCCGCCAACCCTTGGTCCAGCCGTTCGGCACGTTGATCCGGTCTTATCTTCTGGATGCCGAAGGCGATCTCGGCAATCGTCACGGTTGGAAGCGCGAGTTCGGCATCGTATCGGATCAGCCAGGCAATGACTGCGTCGTCTGGGGTCTTTTTCAACGTTTCGGAAACTACTGGTATCGACGAAGATCAAAGCTCGACGCCTCGATTCGGCCGGCGACTCTCACGGATCACCACCTCAAGGTCGATGTCTGTGCCGGATTGCGCTGAAAGACGCAGATAGAAGGCAGAAGCAGGCTCGCGACCGGCCTCGCGGACGTCGTAGGATTCGAGGGCGCGCTCGACCACCTCCGCAATCGAGCGGTTTTCACGGCGGGTAAGCCGGTGTGCAAGATCACGCGCCTTATCGCTGCGGACAATAGCCACCTTTTTCCTCCAATGTGGAGACGGATCGAAAGTTCGTCAAGTTAGGTAAGTCCGTAAGGTTCGACAGCCCTTACTCCAACCACCGCAAATCACACAATCCCCCAGGCCCGCCCCCCTTCCCGTCATCTCACGCAGGCCGAGTTCGCCCACGAGATTGAGCGCGCCCTGCTTCGAGATCTTTAGTCGCTCCTGGATAAGAGCCGTGGAGACAGCCGGTCTCGACAGCACCAGCTCGACGAGGTCGGGCAGCTTTGAATTCGCGCGTCTCTCGCGCAGCCGCCGCTCCATCTGCATTCTGGCCATCGTCAGCCGATCGTGCTCCTTCAACCCGGCCAGCGCGGCGTCGCGGATGGCGTCAACAAAAGCCAACAACCGGAGCGATTGCGCGCACGCCTTCGCTCCCGCGCAATATTCTTGGCGCCGACATGCAGGTTGGCGAGAGGTTGGCGGCAAGACCTTCCTGCCGCAGCAGCGCAGCCACGAGAGCGGCCCGAGCCGTGCAACGCGGACCTCGGCCGACAAACGGCACCGAACCGCTGGATTAACCGAGGCCCTAGGATTTCCTGAGGCTGGCGTATGATGGGAAACGAAGGGGCACGGGGGTCTTCGCGAGCGGGTTATCCGATCCCCCGCTCAGAAATTTCTACCAAACATTCCAGACGGTTACGGCTCAGCATTGTACGATTCTTACATCCTGTTGATGGCGGTCAGGGAGAGAGTACTGTCCTCTCTTCGGCGTGCCCCTTGGGGATGGTCGGATGAGTGTCGCTCAAATTGTCAGTCCAATTCTACATGAGGCTATTGCTGCACTCCTGAACGGGGCGGCTCGCGGAGACATTGTCTCGATCAAGGCTGCAATAGAACGAGTCCGT